>JANOAZ010000135.1:0-50468 GCA_031411395.1 Chthoniobacteraceae bacterium | reverse complement strand
CGCCGCGCTCAAGGACTTCGACCAGATCATCTCGCGCTTTCCCAAGTCGAAGGAGCGCGAGATCGCCTTGCAGCAAAAGGCGCTGATCCTCGGCCAGCAGGGCGACAATGCGGGGATGGTCGAGGCGTTCCGAACGTTGTTGAAGGATTTTCCCAACACCGCGGCGAAGGCGCAGGCGAGCTACTGGATGGGGTGGGCCGCGTTTGAAACCAAGCAATACAAGGACGCCATCGCGCCGTTGCGGGTCGCGCGCGAACTCGACAAGGAGCAGTTCTTCGAGAAGGCGAGCTTCCGCGTGCTGCTCGCCGCCTACAACCTCGAGGACAAGGCGGAGACCGCGAAAGAGGTCGAAGCTTACGCCAAAGGCGGAAAGGAAAAAGTCCCTGCGCAGATCCTGCGCTGGCTGGGCACCGAGCTATACAAGGAAGGTTCGTTCGACCGCGCTTCCCAATATTTTCAGCTGCTCACGCCGCGCGAGGAAGCGGCTCCGGATGACTTTCTGTTCCTCGGTCGGAGCCTCCTGAAGCAGAAGCAATTCAAGGAATCGACCGGCGCGCTGGAAGCCTACTTGAAGCTGGTCAAGGAACCGGTGCCGCGAGCCACGGGCCTGCTCGAACTGACTCAAGCCCGGATCGGCACAGGGGACTTCGATGCCGCGAAACTGGCCGCCGACGAGGCACTGACTCTGCAACCCGAGGGAGCGCTCAATGGCGAAGGCCGCATCGCTGCGGGCGATGTGCTGGTTGCGCGAGGGCAATTTGAAGAAGCCGCGAAAACCTATCGCGCAGTGAGCGCGGTGATCGACGACGAATCGGTGACTCCGCGCGCACTCGAAAAAGCGGTCGCGGCATATCAAAAGGCGGGGAACGAAGCCGAGGCGAAGAAGACGCTGAACCTGCTCCAGAGCCGGTATCCCGAATATTTCCAGCGGAACGCGAAGACGCCCTGAGCAGCGGTCGGACGTGGCTCCGGGATGTTCTCTGTGATCTCGGTGTCCCGGTGGTTAATGTAGGAGCGCTCACCGCCCATGTTCCTCCGCTGCCTCTCCGTCCTTCTGCTCGTCAGCCTCACCGCACCCGCGCAGACGCCGCCCGACCTCTTCGCCCGCGACAATCTCATCGCGTGGTGCCTCGTACCTTTTGACGCGAAAAAACGCGGACCGGAGGAGCGCGCAGCGATGCTGGAACAGCTCGGCTTCAAACACTTCGCCTACGACTACCGCGCGGAACACATCCCGACTTGGGACGCCGAACTCACCGCGCTCAAGCGCCATGGGGTGTCGCTCGATGCCTGGTGGTTTCCGACTTCGCTCAATGAGGACGCGAAGAAGGCGCTCGCGCTGTTTCAGCGGCACGGCGTGCATCCGCAGCTCTGGGTGACCGGCGGCGGCGCACCGACGGCAGACGCGAATGAGCAGGCGGCGCGCGTCGAAACGGAAGCCAGGCGCATTCGCACGATCGCGGAGGCTGCGGCGGCCATCGGCTGCAAGGTCGCGCTCTACAATCACGGCAGTTGGTTTGGCGAGCCGGAGAATCAGCTCGCGATCATCGAGCGGCTGCAGCGCGACGGCGTGGCGAATGTCGGCATCGTTTACAACCTGCACCACGGGCACGATCACCTCGCGCGTTTCCCCGTGCTGCTCGCGAAGATGAAGCCGCATCTGCTCGCGCTGAATCTCAATGGAATGTTCCGCGACGGGGAAAAGCTCGGTCGCAAAATCGTGCCGCTCGGCCAGGGCGATCTCGATCTGCAATTGCTGCGGATGATCCGCGAGAGCGGCTGGCGCGGCCTCGTCGGGATCTTGAATCACACCGGCGAAGACGCCGAAGCGCGCTTGCTCGACAATCTCGACGGGCTGGCGTGGCTCACCGCGCTGCTCGATGGAAAACCCGCCGGACCCGCGCCGACGCCGCGCTCGTGGAAAGCGCCCGCATGGCCGCCGAGCGCTGGCCGCGCCCCCGCGGTGAGGTCCACCAGCGCGGAGTCGCTGCCCGGTTTCGGCAAGGCACTTGCGGGCGGGCAGGTCATCGCGGGGAGACCGGAATTCACCGCGCGCCCGCTCACCGTGGAATGCCGCGCGAAACTGAACAGCAAGACCGGCTTCAACATCCTCGTCGCCGCGGACCCGAAAGCGTCCGCCGAACATTGGGAGCTCTACTCCTACGCGGGCACCGGCGAGTTCAGCGTCTTCCAGCCCGGACGTGGCGGCGGCGCAAGGAGCGGCGTGGATATTTGCGACGGCCAGTGGCACCACCTCGCGGCAATCCTGGAGCCGGAGCGCGTGCGTCTCTTCGTCGATGGCAAGCTGGTAAAGGAAGCACCGGCGACTCCGCTCAAGGGCGAAGCAAAACCCGGCGGCCTTGCGTTCGGCCGGCTGGTGGAAGGGAACATCGGCTGCGATGGAATCGTGGATGAGGTGCGGCTCTCGCGCGGGGTCCGGGAGATCGTCGTCGATTCACAGCCCGCGAAGACGGACGCCGCGACGCTTGGGTTGTGGAGCTTTGACGAAGCCGCGGCTGTGTCCGCGCCCGCGCCGCAGCCCGCGGCCGACGCGCAGATCATTCCCGCCGCGAAGCCTGGCGAACTGACGCGCGCGAACGGCTGGCCGAAGCCCGACGACTTTCGCCGCTGGGATCGCTCGCTCGGCGGGCCGACTTCGAATCGCTTTTCCGCGCTCACGCAGATCGACAAATCGAATGTCGCGAAGCTCGAAATCGCGTGGACCTATCACTCCGGCGACGGCACCGGCAACGTGCAATGCAACCCGATCATCGTCGATGGCGTGATCTTCGCGCCGACAGGCGGGCGCAATATCGTGGCACTCGACGCGGCGACCGGAAAGGAGCGGTGGAGCTTCAAGGTGGAGAAAGGAAAACGACTGGAAGACGTGCCCGCGCGGCGTGGATTGCTCTTCTGGGCCGGTGACGCGCACGCTCCGGCGCGGATCATCTTCGGCGCGGGAAACTGGATTTACGCGCTCGATCCGAAGACGGGAAAGCCATTGGAGAGCTTTGGAAATGGCGGGCGCTCGGAGATTCCGACCGGCATCAGCACCGTCGGCGCGGTGTATCGCCAGGTGCTCGTGGTGGCGGGCTATCTCGGCGATGTCTTCGGCTACGACGTGCGGACGGGCGAACGCCTTTGGACCTTCACGACGAAGCCCGGCGCGGGCAAGTACGGCGCGGATACCTGGAGCCAGATCGAGCAAGGCGCGAACTGCTGGGGCGGCCTCGCGCTCGACGAATCGCGCGGCATCGCCTTCATCGGCCTCGGCTCGCCAAAGCCGAATTTCTTCGGCATGGGCCACCTCGGCGACAACCTCTTTTCCAACTGCGTGCTCGCCCTCGACGCGCTCACCGGCCGGCGGCTCTGGCACTTTCAGGAAGTGCGGCACGACATCTGGGACTGGGATATTCCCGCACCGCCGAATCTCGTCACCGTCGAGCGGCACGGGATGAAGGTGGATGCCGTCGCGCAAGTCACCAAGCTCGGCAACACGCTCCTGCTCGATCGGCTCACCGGGCAGCCGCTTTACGATTTCAAGCTCTCCCGCGTCGCGACGAAAGCGCTCCCCGGCGACGCGCCCGCGCCGTTTCAGCCGGCGCCCGAACTGCCCGAGCCCTTTGCCCGCCAGGCCTACACGCTCGCCGACCAGCCCACCGCGCCCGACGCCAAGGCCGTGGTGACCGCGCTCGTGCAGCGCGCAAACCTCGGACCATTTCCCTCGATCGAGGAAGCAAAGCCGACGCTCATGTTCAACATCCATGGCGGAGCGGAGTGGACCGGCGCGGCCGCGGATCCGCGCGGACGCCTCTACGTCACGTCGAACGAAATCCCGTGGTTCATCACCTGTTTCCGCGACGACGATCCCGCGCCCGCCGTGCCGCCGACCGCGGGCGAGCAGGTTTATCAGACCGTTTGTTTTGCCTGTCACGGGCCTGATCGCAAAGGCATCGGCCACGCGCCACCGCTCCGGGGACTTCGCCACCGGCTGCACGATGCGGAGATCCGCGACCAGCTCAAGAACGGGCGCGGCTCGATGCCGCCGATGCCGCAACTTACCGAGGAACAAATCAAGCCGCTCCTCGATTTCCTCCTCTGCCGCGACCGCCCGATTCCTGCGCTCGATCCCAAGGCTCCACCGAAATGGACTTTCGGCGGCTGGAACCGGCTGGTCGATGCCGAGGGTTATCCCGGCACCAAGCCGCCGTGGGGCACGCTCAATTGCATCGACCTCAACACCGGGCGCATCGCGTGGAAAGTGCCGCTCGGCGAATATCCCGAGCTGACCGCGCGGGGCGTGCCGCCGACTGGGCAGGAGAATTTCGCCGGCTGCATGATCACCGCCGGCGGACTCGTGTTCGCCAGCGGCACGCGCGACAAAAAAATTCGCGCCTTCGACGCCGAGACCGGCGCGGAACTGTGGAGCCATCCGCTCCCGCTCCACGGCACCGCACCACCCGCGAGCTACGAGGCGGGCGGGCGGCAGTTCATCGTCCTGCCCGTCACCGGCGGCGGTAAACTCGGCGGGCCCGCGGGCGATGCGTGGATGGCCTTCGCGCTGTCGCGGTAGCGTCGGGCCGCCAGCCCCGCGCTACGACAGCGGCAGCCCGCTCGCGAGCAGCAGCGTCTCCTGCACGGCGAGATCGTGGGCGGGGGAAAATGGGAACGCCTTCTCGCCGCGAATCACTTGCGCGAACTCGACGAAGTCGCCGTCGTAGCGACCGCCGGATTTTGGGAACTTCAGGTCCTGGTAACCCTTCTTGAATTCCCCTCGCGGCGCATCGAGTGCGAGTCGCGCGGCGGCGGGCTCGAGCGGACGGATGTCGAATGTGCCCTTCGTCCCGCAGAGCACGAACTGCCGGCGCGGGCCGCCTTCCACCTCCACCATCGCGCTGCGCACGGTCACGGTCGCCTTCGGGTATTCGAATACGGCGAGTTGGTTGTCGGGCCAGCCGTCATCGATCGAGGAATTGTGGCGGGCGAAAGGCGTCACCTTTTGCGGACGGCCGAGAATGTGGACGACCGGGTCGATGATGTGTCCGCCGAGTTCGAACATACTGCCGCCACCATACTCGGAGAGGATGAGACGTTCGCTTGCGCCGAGGAGTTTGCTCATCGTCGTGTCGATCGAAAAGACCTCGCCGAGCGCGCCGTCGCGCACGAGTTGGAAGCAGAGCTGGAACGCGGGGTTGTAACGAAACATGTAGCCCATTTGCACGGTGAGCTTGCGGCGCGTGGCATCGTCGAGGAGTTCCTTGAAGAGCGGGAGCGTTTCGCCGGCGGGCTTGTCGAGATGGATGTGTTTGCCCGCGGCGATGCAGCGCGCACCGGTGACGACGAGGTCCCTCACGGCAGTCTCGACGGCGACCGCTTGCAAGCCGGGAGTGTTGAGGAGTTGCTCATCCGTCATCCACGGGATGCCGGTGTAGGTTTTGGAATCTTCCAGCCGCGCGCGGCGCGCGTCGTCCGGTTCAACGACACCCACAACTTCAAAATCCGCGGATGCCCGCATGGTGTCCATTTTCCCAGCAGCATGAGCGTGCGCGGTCCCGATCTGGCCGATGCGAATGCGGGGTTTCTCCGCACCTCGCGCGATGAATGGAGCGAGGGAGGCCGCGGCCGTGGTGAGGAGAAAGTCGCGGCGGGAATGGGCAGCAATCGGGGAATTCATGCGGAGAGTGTGAGCCACGGATGGGCACGGATGAAACACGGATTCGGAAAACGCGTCTGAAACGCAGCGCCGGGTAGGGTGGGCATCCTGCCCTATTCCCTCGTTCTCAACCTCTGTTTGGGAACGCGCTTGCGGGCGAAACTGCGTTTCGCGTGGATGGGGTGTCCGCGGGCGAATTCCGGTGGTGGGCGCTGGCCGCGGAAATGCGCGCTCAGCGGGCAACGAAGTTGCGCAGACAAGTGCGTTCCCAAACGGAGTTTGGGAACGAGGAAGGGGAGACGCCCACCCTACCCGGGATTTTCCGTGCCCCGCACGCCGGCGTGGACGCCGCGCATCGGCGTCCGATAAGCTCATTCACGATGTCCGACGAAACCCCCGAGCACTTGCGCCTGGCCGAGGACGGCACTCGCGCGAAGAACTGGAAGCGATGGGGGCCGTATCTCGCGGAGCGCCAGTGGGGCACGGTGCGGGAGGATTACTCGGCCGACGGGGATGCGTGGAATTATCTCCCGCACGACCATGCGCGCAGCCGCGCGTATCGCTGGGGGGAGGATGGGCTGCTCGGGATCTGCGACCGCGAGGGTCGGATGTGCTTCGGGCTCGCGCTGTGGAATGGACGCGATCCCTTCCTGAAAGAACGCCTCTTCGGGCTGACCAATCCGCAGGGCAATCACGGCGAGGATGTGAAGGAGTGGTACTGGTATCTCGACTCCACGCCGACGCATTCCTACATGCGCGCGCTCTACAAATATCCGCAGGCGGAGTTTCCTTACGCGCGGCTCATCGAGGAAAATGGGCGGCGCGGACGCGGGGTGCCGGAGTTTGAGTTGGAAGATTGCGGCGTCTTCGAGGACGGGCGCTACTTCGATGTCTTCGTCGAGTACGCGAAGGAAGCGGAGGAGGACATCGCCATCCGCATCACGATCGCGAACCGCGGGCCGGAGGCTGCGCCGCTCCACGTGCTGCCGACGCTGTGGTTTCGCAACACGTGGACGTGGAACGCGAGCGCGAAACCGCGCATCGAACAGGTGAGCGCGTCGATGATTCAGGCGACGCATCCGACGCTCGGGGAGTTCCGCCTCCAGGCGAAGCGGGTGGGCCACGTGGAGCCGGATTTCCTCTTCACCGAAAACGAGACCAATAAAGCGCGGCTCTTCAACGTGCCGAATGCAGGCCCGTACGTGAAGGACGCCTTCCACGACTACGTCGTCCACGGCCGGCGTGAGGCGGTGAACCCGGAGAACTTCGGCACCAAAGCCGCGGCGCACTACGCGCTGGAGATTCCCGCGCACAGCCAGGTGAAGCTGCGGCTGCGGCTCTCCGCGGTGGGTGCGCCGCTGGTCGTGGATGAAGCCACTTTCGAGCGCACCTTTGTGGTGCGCGGGATGGAGTCGGAGGCGTTTTACAACACCAAGTTTGCGCCGCACATCCACGACGATCAGCGCCTCGTGATGCGCCAGGCCTACGCGGGGCTGCTCTGGACGAAACAGTTCTACCACTACGTCGTGAAGCAGTGGCGGCGCGGCGATCCCGCGATGCCGCCGCCGCCGGTCGGGCACAAGGAATCGCGCAACGCCGACTGGAAACATCTCCACAACAGCGACGTGATCTCGATGCCGGATAAGTGGGAGTATCCGTGGTACGCCGCGTGGGATCTCGCCTTCCACATGATCCCGATGTCGCGCATCGACCCGCAGTTTGCGAAGGATCAACTGCTCCTCTTTCTCCGCGAATGGTTCATGCATCCGAACGGGCAGATCCCCGCTTACGAGTGGAATCTTTCCGACGTGAATCCGCCGGTGCATGCGTGGGCCTGCTGGCGCGTGTACAAGATCGGCGGACGCCACGGCGAGCGCGACCTGCTCTTCCTCGAACGCACTTTCCAAAAGCTGCTGCTCAACTTCACCTGGTGGGTGAATCGCAAGGATCTCACCGGCAAACATCTCTTCTCCGGCGGCTTCCTCGGGCTCGATAACATCGGCCTCTTCGACCGATCGAAGCCGCTCCCCGGCGGCACCATCCTCGAGCAGGCGGACGGCACGGCGTGGATGGCTTTTTACTGCGGCACGATGCTTTCGATGGCGATCGAACTCGCGCGGAAGAAGCCGGCTTACGAGGACGTGGCGTCGAAGTTCTTCGAGCATTTCGTCGAGATCGTGGACGCGATGAACACGCTCGGCGGGTTCGGACTGTGGAATGAAGAGGACGGGTTTTATTACGATCAGCTTTACGTCGATGGCGTGGCCAAGCCGCTGCGCGTGCGATCGCTGGTGGGGATCATTCCGCTGCTCGCGGTGGAGGTGCTCGAGCAGGAGACGATCAAGAATCTGCCGGGCTTCCGGAAGCGCATGCGTTGGTTTCTCGAAAACCGGAAAGACCTCGCGCGGCATGTCTCCTACATGGAGCGCACGAAGTCGGACGGCGGCGAAATCCGCCTGCTGGCGATCCCTTCGCGGGAGCGGCTGATGCGGGTGCTGCGTTACGTGCTCGATGAAAAGGAATTCCTGTCGCCCTACGGCATCCGTTCACTTTCGCGCGTGTATGAAACTCCCTTTGTGTGCCGGGTCGGCGATCAGGAATTCTCCATCGCCTACGAGCCAGCGGAATCGACCGGACCGCTCTTCGGCGGCAACTCGAATTGGCGCGGACCGGTGTGGATGCCGATCAACTATCTGCTCATCGAAGCGCTGGAGCGTTACCACCATTTCTACGGCGACAGCGTGCAGGTGGAGTGCCCGACCGGATCGGGGAAAATGATGAACCTTCAACAAGTCGCCATCGAACTCTCCGCGCGGCTGACGCGCATCTTTCTCCCCGACGCCGCGGACCGCCGTCCCTGCTACGGAGATGATCCGCGGTTTGCCGAAGATCCGCACTGGCGCGATCTAGTGCAGTTCCACGAATACTTTCACGGCGACAACGGACGCGGGCTCGGAGCCTCGCATCAGACGGGCTGGACCGCGCTCGTCACCCGCTGCATCAACACCGTGGCCCGCGTGCAGGAAGACTAAGAAGGCGTCTAAAAAGTCCGAACGGGTACCCTGCTCATTCTCTTTGTCATGCTCTTGCTCTTGCTCCCATGAAGCTCGGAGGAGCAGGAGCAGGAGCAAGACAAAGAGCAAGACGGCCCGATTTCGACTTTTTAGACGCCCTCCAAAGTAATGTCGCCGTGTCGACTTCATCGGCTCCTTGCAGACGTGAGCGCGGCTTGCCGTGCGCGACTGCCACACCTAACCTGACGGCTATGCGAAACTTGACGGCCATTCTTCATGTCGGTGAACCGGAAGAGGGTGGATTTTGGGCAACCTGTCTCGAAGTGCCTGGAGCCAATGGGCAGGGCGACACGAAGGAGGAATGTCTGCAAAGTCTTGCTGAGGCTGTGAAGCTCATCCTCGAGATCAACGAGGAAGAAGCATTGCGCGAAGATCCAAACGCCGAAAAGACGACTCTGGCTGTGGCGTGAAACGGCGCGATTTGGTGCGGCTCATCGAAGAGGGCGGATGCCGTCTGCTGCGGGAAGGTGCGAGCCATTCCATCTACACCAATCCAGCGAATGGGGTGCGCGAAGCCCTGCCGCGGCACGCTGAAATCAAGCGGCACCTCGCGCGCAGTATTTGCCGCCGCCTCGGCGTGGAGATTCCGAAAGGCGGATAGGCAAGATGAACCCGCGCTGGATTCTCCCACCCCCAATCGAGTCCGCGCAGGTCGCGCGGCTGGCGAAGGAACTCGGCGTCGCCCGCTTCGTCGCCGAGTTGCTCATCCGCCGCGGGCTGCACGAAACCGAACACGCCGGGCGCTTCCTCCAGCCGCAGCTCAAGACGCTCGGCGATCCCTTCGCGCTGCCGAATATGGCTGCGGCGGTGGATCGCATCCTCGCCGCGCTCGATCGTGGCGAGCGGATCGTGCTCTACGGCGACTACGATGTGGATGGCGTCACCTCGCTCGCGCTGCTCGTGCGCGTGCTGCGCGCCTTTGGGGCGAAGGCTGAATGTTTTCTGCCTTCGCGGGTGGATGAAGGCTACGGGCTGAGCGCGGACGGCGTGGCGCGCTGTGTGAGCGAGCACGCGCCGCAGTTGCTCATCGCGATCGACTGCGGCACGTCGTCGGTGGCGGAGATCGCCGCGCTCCAGGCGCAAGGCGTGGACGTGATCGTGCTCGATCACCATGAGTGCAAGGACACGCTGCCGGCGTGCGTGGCGCTGGTGAATCCGAAGCTCGGCGACACGTACCACCACCTGTGCAGCGTCGGGCTCGTGTTCAAAGTCGCGCATGCGCTGCTCAAGCGCCGGCCGCTTCCCGGTTTTGATTTGCGCGACATGCTCGATCTCGTGGCGCTCGGCACGGTGGCCGATCTCGTTCCTTTGATCGACGAAAACCGCGTGCTCGTGCGCAGCGGCCTGCTCCAGCTCACGCGGACCAGGTGGCCCGGCCTGCGCAGCCTGATCGAGGTCGCGGGGCTGAAGCCGCCGTACACGCCCTCGCATGTGGGCTTCGGCCTCGGTCCGCGACTCAACGCCGCCGGCCGGCTCGGCACCGCGCAGGACGCGCTGGAGTTACTCCTCACCGAAAACGAGCCGCGCGCCCGCGCCATCGCCGCCGCGCTGGATACGCAAAACCGGGAGCGCCGCACCGTGGAGGACGACGTGCTGAAGCAGGCCGAGGCGCAGCTCGCGGAGTGGTTCGACGCCGGGCGCGATGCGGCGATCGTGGTCGGTGCGCCGGGCTGGCATCCGGGCGTGGTTGGTATCGTGGCCTCGCGCCTTCAGCGTCGGCACCATCGTCCCACGCTGGTCATCGGCTTCGATGAAACGGGGATGGG
This sequence comes from Chthoniobacteraceae bacterium, assembly GCA_031411395.1. Lineage (GTDB taxonomy): Bacteria > Verrucomicrobiota > Verrucomicrobiia > Chthoniobacterales > Chthoniobacteraceae > Chthoniobacter. Next base: position 39,975 of record JANOAZ010000135.1, on the reverse strand, counting down.
CAAGGGCAGCGGGCGCAGCATTCCGGGATTTTCCCTCGTCGCCTCGCTCGCGCATTGCGGCGGGTTGCTCGATCGGCACGGCGGCCACGAGATGGCGGCGGGTCTGACCTTGCAGCAGGCTCGCTTCGAGGAATTCCGCGACGCGTTCCGGCGATGTGCGGGCGAGCGCTTGTCCGCGGAGCAACTCCAGCCGATCCAGACGCTCGACGTGGAACTCGCACTCGGCGAGATCGACTACGAATTGCTCGCCGCGCACGAATCCTTGCAGCCCTTCGGTATGGCAAATCCTCAGCCGCTCTTTGTGGCGCGCGGCGTCACGCTCGTCTTCGAGCCGCGCGTGATGAAGGAAAAACACCTCTCGCTGATGCTCCGCCAGGGTCGCGACGAGCACCGCGCGGTGTGGTTCGGCGCCGCCACCGAGAAACTCCCCAAGCCGCCATGGGACATCGCCTTCACCATCGAGCGCAACGAATGGCAGGGGAACGTCTCCGCGCAGATTCACATCAAGGCGGTGCGAAGTGGCGGGGCGGAGTAGCAACCTCGTGGCGGACCTAAAAAGACACCGTCATCCTGAGCCGGAACAATGCAGTTGAGCCGCAGATGGGCGCAGATGAAACGCAGATGGGAAACAGGGGGCGTAGGGCAATCGGCATGCGTGAGCGCGATACCCGAAAAGGTGATCTCATTTCCCCCCGCTATTCCTCTCCGCCTCCGCATCTGCGCTCATCTGCGTTCATCTGCGGCTCATTCCAACTGCATGGATACGGCTGAGCGGAGCGGAGGTGGGCAAGCGGGCGGAGCGCAGCCCCGCCTTCGCCCCCGCGGCGCTCCGCTCAGGATGACGGTGTGTTTTGCGGTGGCGCTGCGCGCCGATTCCATCCCTTCGAGTACGCGACAAACCCCGCAAGCTGGGGAGCTTGCGGGGTGTCTGGCAGTGATCGTTCCGGCTGCTTAGCTCACCGCGATCTTCCGCGGCTTCACCGCTTCCGCCTTCGGCAGATGCAGCGTGAGCACGCCCTGTTCGAGCTTCGCGGTGATCTTCGTGGTGTCGATCGACGGATCGAGCTCGAAGGCCCGGCGATAGTCGAGCCAGCGCGATTCGCGATAGACCGGGTGCCCAGCCGTCTTCACCGCGGTGCGGTGGCCGGTGATCACGAGCTCGCCGTTTTCCACGGTCAGCTCGAGGCCGTCTTTCGCGACGCCGGGCATCTCCGCTTCCACGATGTAGCCGTCCTTGTCCTCGCGGACGTTGGTGGCCGGGATCAGGAAGTTTCGGCGATGGCCGCCGTTGCCGGTCGGAGTTTGCGATGCAGGTTTGGTCAGAGTGGAGTTCATGTTCTTGGTTTTTCTTGAATGGTGGGAGTGGAGCGAGCGGGCGGAATGCGCCGCGCCGGCGCTGGTTGATTTAGGAAACGTTCACCGTGATTTGCTTCGGCTTCGCTTCCTCCGATTTCGGCAGGTCGATCATGAGCACGCCGTCCTTGTAGGTGGCATTAATCTTCGACGCATCGATCGACGCGGGCAGGGTCACGCTGCGCTGGAATTTTCCAAAGTAGCGTTCGCTGCGGAAGGTCTCGCCTTCCTTGCCTTCGCGCTCGTGTTTGCGCTCGCCGGAGACGCTCAGGACACCGTCCTGAAACGAGAGGTTGATCTCGTCCTTTTTCATCCCGGGAAGTTCGACGCTCACGAGGAAACGATCTTTTTCGTCATACATATCGAGGGTCGGGTTCCAGCCGCTGAAGAAGCTGCTCTCCGGTGCCGAACCGGTATCGAAGAGACGATTGATCTCGTCGCGGAAGGACGCGAGGCGGTCGAGCGGCGACCATGTTTGCAGCTCAGGGAATTGGTAACGAATGAGGTTCATAGTGGGTTTGGAGTTAAAGGTTTGGATTGATTACACCCATTCCTTATAGCTTCGCGGATGCCAGCGTTCGAAGGCGAAGCCTGAAAGCGATCCAAGCCTCTTGTTTCCAACTAGTTGTGGCGTATCAACGGCTCGAACACCGCCACCGAATGAGCGCCTTGTTGTCACACATGACCCGGCGCACCTCAACCGGCGAAAGCGCCACAGTGGCTCACTTCAAATCTTTCGTTAGATCCTCGATCGTCTTCATGTATCCCGCGTAAAAGCTGACGATTCGGAAGCCGAGATACGTTAACACCCCGAGATAGATCAGCCGGGGAATCCACTCCGCGAGGACATCCAGCGTGGCCAGCGCCGCCCGGCGATGTTCTTCCCCGAGCCGGTCCAGTTCTTCATCGAGGCGCCCGGTCTGTTCGGCGAGGGTGAGGTCGCGGAGCATCGCCGCGGGAAAAGCGTCGCCGCGGGAAAGCAGCGGACCGACCTGGCCGCCTTTCACCACCTCTGGAAGCGCGCGGGCGACGGACGCCGCGATGAGGCCGCTGCGGCTCGCGCGCGCGGCGGACTTCAGGCTGTCGAGCACATTCACCCCGGCGCCGAGCTGCATCTCGTAGGTGGAGCAGAAGCGCGAGACGGCGAAGTTTTTCCGCAGACTTCCGATCAGCGGCAGGCAGCGCAGCAGGCGGTCCACGGCCCGGCTCGTGGCGCCGGTATCGGCGAGCAGCGGCACCGCGAGCGCGACGACGAGCGCGATCCCATAGACGAGCAGGAACAACATCCCGACTTCGCGCGCGAACGGTCCCACGCCCTCGGTGACGAGCGTCTTCACCCCGAGCGCGAGGATCCCGAAGTGGAGCACAAAGATCGGGTAGGCCGCTTTCTTCAGCGCGTTGGAGCGGGCGGCATCGAGCGCGCCGAAATACGCGGCGAGTTGGGTGAGGCCGCGGTCGAGCCGTCCGGCGTGTTCGACCGCGGCGACGATGCCCGCCTCCATGTCGCTGATCGTGGGCCGCTGCGCGGCGAAGGCTTCGGCAACCGTGCTTCCTTTTGCGATCGAGCGATTCAACTGCCCGAGCAGCCGCCGCAAGGCGCCGCGCGAGGATGGGGCGAGTTTTTCCAGCGCGGCTGGGAAGGTCACGCCGGAGCGAAGCAATTGGCCGAGGCTGTGGTAGAGGCTTTGCTTTTCGCGAAACCGGAGGCTCACGGCGCGAAGTTCCGGGTTCAAACTTCCCACTGCAAGGCTTAAACCCAGCGCATGAACGACGAACGATTCATGCGCGCCGCGCTGCGCGAAGCCCGGCGCGGACTGGGCTGGACGAGCCCGAATCCCGCGGTCGGCGCGGTGATCGTGCGCGGCGGGCGGATCGTCGCGCGGGGGTTTCATCGGCGCGCCGGACTCCCGCACGCGGAGATCGAGGCGCTGCGAGCTTTGAAAAATCCCGCCTCCGCGCGGGACGCGACGATCTACGTGACGCTGGAGCCGTGCTCCACGCATGGCCGCACGCCGCCGTGCGTGCGGGCGATCGTCGAGGCGGGATTCGCGCGGGTGGTGATCGGCGCGATCGATCCGAATCCCGCGCACGCGGGCCGCGGTGTGGAGTTGTTGCGCGCGGCGGGCCTGGTGGTGACGACCGGCGTGCTCGAGGCGGAATGCCGCGAGCTGAACGCGGCCTTTAACAAGTGGATCGTGACGAGGATGCCGCTGGTGATCGCCAAAGCGGGCATGTCGCTCGACGGCCGCCTCACGCGTCCGCCCGGTGAGGGGCAATGGCTCACGGGCGAGTCCGCGCGCGCCGATGTCCATCGGCTGCGCGCCCAGGTCGATGCCATCCTGATCGGCGCCGGGACATTGCGTGCGGACAATCCGCGGCTCACCGTCCGCGGTGTCGCGGGCGCGCGGCAGCCGTGGCGCGTCATCGTCACGGGCCGCGAACCGCTGCCGCGGGACGCCCACGTTTTCACCGACGAACACCGCGACCGGACGCTGATCTTTCGCGGGAAATCCCTGCGCGCCGTGCTGCGGGATCTCGGTCGGCGCCAGATCACGAGCGTGATGATTGAGGGCGGGACGCGGGTCTTGGGCGAGGCGTTTGACCGGCGATTGGTGGATCGCGTGCAGTTCTACATCGCTCCGCTGCTGTGCGGCGGACCGGCAGTGGTGGTCGGTGGAAAAGGCGCGGGCTCGACCGCGGAATCGCTCGCGCTTTGCGAGCCGGTTTACACGCGCATCGGGCGCGATCTCCGGCTCACCGCGCGGGTCGCGCCTTCGGCTGCGTGATGTGCGGCTCGCGAAGATAAAGCGGCTCCAGCGTCTCCTCCGCGACGATGCTCCGGCCCGCCTCGGCGAGCTCCACGAGCCGGCGCGCGGATGGCAGTGCGATGACGGCATGCGAGATCAGCTCGAGCGGGGTCGTCGCAAAGATGGGCCACTCGCCGAACTCCACGAGCAGGGCGCGCAGTTCCGCCTCACTCACAAGCCGCGGCCCATCCGCGCAGCATCCCTCTTCCACTCGGGAGAAATAGAACGTCTCCCGGCGCGCGTCGCCGATCACAAGATACCGCGCCTCGTCCGTCTCCAGCGCCGCGACCGAGGGAAGCCCGACGATGCGCGCGCCGAGCCCGAGCTGGAAACCAATCGCCGCCGAAATCGAGATGCGCACGCCCGCATACGAACCCGGTCCCAAGCCCACCGCGACCGTGTCGATTTTCTCCACGAGACCGCGCGCGCGTTCCAGCACGGTGAAGAGCGAAGCGGTGTGGCTGCGATCCGCGGAGAAGGTTTCGTCGAGCCGCAACTCGCCATCGACGAGCAGCGCGACACTGCCCAGCGTCGTCGAGGTATCGATGCCGAGGATGGTCATGGCGCTTCCACCTCGCGGGTGCCATCGGGCCGGTGGCGGAAATGCACCCAGCGCGTGTATTCGGGCAGGAGTTCGGGGAATTTATCCGCCCATTCGATGGCCATGATTCCGCCGCCTTCCAGATAGTCATCGAAGCCGATGTCGCGGACTTCGTCTGCGGATTCGAGCCGGTAGAAATCGAAGTGAAAGAGCGGCCACCGATCGCAAAGATATTCGTGGATAAGGGTGAACGTCGGGCTGGTCACCGCGGTGTCGCCGCCGAGTCCGGCGGCGAGTCCTTTCACGAAGTGCGTCTTGCCCGCGCCGAGATCGCCGGTGATGGCGATGACGTCGCCATTGCGAAGCGTCGCCGCGAACTCGCGGCCGAACGCGATCGTCGCTTCAGCGTCGGGCAAAATGGTCGAAGCCACGAGGGAGTTGAGAGTTGAGGGTTGAGAGTTGAGAGGCGGTGAGCGTGCCGATGCGCGTCAGGGGGAGCCGGGGAAATTCGGAGCGCCACGCGGGTTCGAGTTTCGCCATTTGCCGCGGAGCGATCGCGAAGAGGAGTTCGAAATCTTCGCCGTCGCTGAGGGCCTGGGCGAGCGTGGCGCCGCGGGTGCGGGGGATCTTTGCTTCGTCGAGGGTGAAGCCGCAGCGGCTCGCGGCGGCGAGGCGCGGGAGATCGGCGGCGAGGCCGTCGCTGAGGTCCATCATCGCGTTCGGGCGGAAGTGCGCGGTGAGCCAGCGCGCCTCGGCGAGGCGCGGGGTGAAGTCGAGGTGCCTTCCCGCGCGCGAACCGCCGAGCCGGCCGGTGACGTACAGCGCATCGCCGGGACGGCCACCGGAGCGCAGGACGCAGCGGCTTCGTTCCACCCAACCGCTGACCGCCACGTCGAGGAAGAGTGGACCCGGGGAGCGCGAGGTTTCGCCGCCGACGATCGTGACGCCGAACTTCGCGGCGGCGCGGCGCAGGCCGGCGTAGAGCGCCTTGACCCGCGCGACTTCCTCATCGGGTGAGACCGCCAGCGTGATCAGCGCGTGGGCCGGCACGCCGCCCATCGCCGCGATGTCGCTCAAGGCACGGCAGAGCGCCTTCCAGCCGACGCGGCGCGGGTCGTCCTCGCGGGTAAAGTGAACGCCCTCGATGACCACATCCGTCTTGAGCAACTGCCAGCGCGCGGCGCGCGACGTCCCGATCACCGCGCAATCGTCGCCGGGGCCGACGCGCACGTCGGCGCCACTCGGGAGCGTGCGGGTCAATTCCGCGATGAGCCGATCTTCGCCGTAGCCGCGCAGCTTCATGTCGGGAGCCGGTTCGTCGCCTGGAGGTAGAGGACTCCGAGGCTGGTGGCGTTGAAGAGCGCATGCATCGTAATCGGCACGGCGAGCGAGCCGGTGCGCTCGTAGGCGAGGGTGAGCGCGATCGCGAGCACGAAGAGTCCCGCGAGCGAAGTGAGGCTCGCGTGGAAGACGGCGAACAGCGCGGCGGTGACGAGTCCGCTGATCCACGCGCCGGCGTAGCGCTTGCCGACGCCGTAGAAATATCCACGGAAGAGGAACTCCTCGCAGAGCGGGGCAATGAGCACGCCGGCGATCGCGATGATGCCCATCGTGGAAACATCGCCACGCTCCACGGCGGCGCGGAAGAGTTCGACCAGCGGCTGCCGCTCGGCGTCATTCTTGAGCACGAGCAAGGTCACCGCATTCACCACCGCCACGAAAGGAAAGGCGGCGAACAGGAGCAGCACCGACCAGCCCGCGACGGCCGCAGGGCGGAGGCGACGGAAGCCGAAGATCTCCCCGAGCAGCAGGCCGCGATAGGTCAGAAACAAGCCAAGGCCGATCACGAAGACCGCCTGGAGTAGCGAACCGGGCAGCACTTGTTCGGGTTTCATCGGCTCGGTACTCACGTGTTGCAGGATGGTTTGGACCACCAGCCCGCCGAAGAAACTCCCGAGCACGATGCTGACGAGCAGATCCGGCAGATCGAAACATTCCGCCGCGACCCGGCCGCCCACTCGCCGCAGCCGCAAAACGATCCGCGCATAGACGACAAACGCCGCCGCGATCAAGACGAGCCCCAAGCCACCGATGGCCCCTTGCTGCAAGGATTTTACAACCGATGGCGCCAAAGCTTACGGCGCGTAGAAACCAGGCAGGAAGTAGAGCCGTCCCGCTTCGAGCTTCGGCGTGAGGGCGTCGGCGATCTTCACTTCGATCTTCGAGCTCCGGCTGTCCTCGCTCTGCCCGAGCAGGCGGAAAAGCCGCGCAAAACGGAACGGCGATTCGTAGCGGATCACCGAGGCGTTTTTGATTTTCGCCAGCTCCATGGCCTTGGCGTAGGCGTCTTCGAGTTCCCCGAGGCCGTTGACGAGCTTCGCCGCGTGCGCGTCTTTTCCCGAGACCACCCGCCCGTCGGCGAGACCGGTGCGGAGCGTGGCTTCATCGAGCTTTCGTTCCCGGGCGACGATTCCCACGAACTTCCCGTAGGTCTGCATGATCAGGCTTTGCACGTATTCCTTTTCCGGGTCCGACATCGGGCGCGAGCCGCTGAGCATGTCTTTGAAGTCGCCGCTTTTGAAGGTGATCATCGAGAGGCCGACCTTCCCGAAAAGCTGCTCGTAGTTCACCGTCTGCATGATCACGCCGATCGAGCCGGTGAGGGTCGTTTCATTGGCGATCAGCCAGCTCCCGCCGCAGGCCACGTAGTAGCCGCCGGAGGCTGCGAGCGAACCCATGTAAACGACGACCGGCTTCTTGTGCTGATCGCGCACCTTGCGCACGGCGTTGTAGATGATATCCGAGGCGGTCACTTCGCCGCCGGGTGAATCGACGTAAAGCACGACGGCCTTCACCTTCTCGTCTTCGCCGGCCTGCTTGAGTTGGAGCTTCAGATCATCCACGGCGGACTCACCGATCGCGCCCGGCTCGGCTGAGGTAATGATGCCGCGCACCGAGATCAGCGCGATCTTCCCCTCGCTCTCTTTCACGTCCTTGCCCGACTTCGCGTCCACGACCACGGCTTCTTCAAATTGCGGCGCTTTCCCGACGACGAGTCCCGCCGAAGTGCTCGCGCTCTGGGCGACGATGAAGATCACATTGAGCAGCACACTCAGGCCGAGGATGACCACGAGAGCGAGGCCGAGGCATCCGAAGTTTTTCTGCGTCATAGCTGGCGGAAGTTGGCGGAAGGTCCCGAATTCGGCAAGCGCGGGCTGTGCGTGCACCAAACGCGCGATGCGCAGACCGCGTTCAACCTCTCATTTCCCTGTTCATCCGCGCAGTTCTCCCCGATGGGAGGCACCGAGCATTCCCGCTTCCGCTACTTCCGCCCGATCAGCGGGGAAAGCTCGGGCGGCTGGCCGGTGTCGTCCACCTTGCCCACCTTCGACGTGCCGCGCACAAAGCTGAGCGTGGCCGAACGCTGCTCCACCTTGTCCGGCGATTGCGCCACGATCGGAATGGCGAAGTCACCATCGGGCAGCTTGAAGTGATAGCGGAAGGTGCCGTCGGGGTTGAGTTTGATCTCCTTGCCGTCCACCCAGACCGTCGCATTCGGATCGGTGCCGCCGTAGAAAATGATTTCTGCATTCACATGCATGAAGAAGCCGCGCTGGCTGAAGGGCTGCGCGCTCCAGCTCGCTCCGACGCCGCTGAACATGCTGCTCACGCCGGGCGCAAAGAGCGATTCGACGAGCGAGAAGCTCGACATCTCGCTGCTCAATTTCTCGGTTAGCTGTTTGCGGAGGATCTGGTCGATCTCCTCGCTGCCGAGCCCGAGCTTGTCCACCAGGGTGTCGCCGAGCAGCGCGGCGAGCAGCCGCTTCTGGTCGTTATTCCATGTCGGCGCCTGCCCGGCACGGAATTGCAGCCGGCCTTCGCCCGCGATCCGCGAGAGGGCCGAGATGAGGCTTTCGCCCTCCGCCATGTGCTCCTTCACCATTTCCAACAGCCGCTCGAAGGTGAGGTGCGCCGGCACGGTCGCAAATTCCGCCTCCTCGCCGCGGGCGAGCTCATCGCCCGGGGTTACCGCGATGCCGCTCTTCACGATCGCACGCCACGCGCCGCTGGGTTCGAAGAATCCGATCTCCGCGTAATACGCCGTATTCGGGCGAGTCACGGGCACATACCAGTTCCGGGCTTCGGGCTTCACCTCCACGAGCGACTCCTCCACGCCATCGCCGGTGAGGATGGAGAGAAAGAACTGGCGCACTCCGCCTCGGAATGCGCTCGGCAAATAAGGCGCCCAATCGAAATCCCAATAGCTGAACAGCCACCGCGGGTCGCGCGCGGTCAGGAACAAAACATCGTGATGATACGACGATGGCAACTCGCCGAGATCTTCAAAAGCCGGCACTGGCCCGCTCACACTCGGACTGGCCTCACGGGTGATCTCAAACTTGTGGGCATCGCCCTCGGCCTCACCGAAGACCACGGGCTCCGGCAGCAGCGTAAAAGCCGCCGGCTTCTTTGATTCGGTGGTGCCGTTGGATGGATCGAGATTGTTGTTGCCCATAATCGAAGTGATGTTGGAATTTTAGGTTGCCGGAAACTGCGGCGCGCTTTTAGCCGCCTGGCGACCCCTGCGTCAACCAATTTCTTCCTTTCGTAACGTGGATGGTACAAATTCATGACGTTTTCGACCCCTTTTTTGTCCCGAAATGCACCATAACTACCACTCATGCTGACAAAACGTGTCATTCCGTGCCTTGATGTCCACGACGGGAAGGTCACCCGTGGCTTGCAATTCGGGCGCGCCGAGGAAGGCGGCTTGCGCAATGTCGGCGATCCCGTGGAACTCGCGTTGCGCTATAACGACCAAGGCGCGGACGAGATGGTTTTCTTCGACATCACCGCCAGCGCCCATGGCCGCGCCTCCATGATCGACGTCATCGAACGCACCGCCGCCCAGTGCTTCATGCCCCTCACCGTCGGCGGCGGCATCCGCACCACCGAAGACATGCACGCCATGCTCCACGCCGGCGCCGACAAGATCAGCATCAACTCCAGCGCCCTCGCCACCCCCGAACTCATCAGCCAGGGTGCCGAGCGTTTCGGCAGTCAGTGCATCGTAGTCAGCATCGATGCGAAAAGAGTCGCGCCCGGAAAATGGGGAGTCTTCAGCCATGGCGGTCGCAAATCCACCGGCCTCGACGCCATCGAGTGGGCCGTGCGCGCCGTCCAATTCGGCGCCGGCGAGATCGTCCTCAATTCCATCGACGCCGACGGCACCAAAGCCGGCTACGACCTCACCATCACCCGCCGCATCAGCGAAGCCGTCGGCGTCCCCGTGGTCGCCAGCGGCGGCGCGGGCACGCTTCAGCATATGGTGGAAGTGCTCGATGAAGGGAAAGCCGACGCCGTCCTCGCAGCGAGCATCTTCCACTTCGGCACCTACACCGTCGGCGACGTGAAGAAGTATCTCGCCGAGCACGGCGTGGCGGTGCGGCTCCCGGAGACGGTCGGAGCCTGAGTTTGCGTTCGATGCGCCGCCGTGGCGGAGATGCGCGAATGGTGACTTTTCGCCTTTCGCCTTTCGCCCTTCGCCTTTTTTTCCTAACCTCCGCGCGCCATGAAAAAATTCCTCGCGATATTTCTCCTAGGGGCCGCGTGCGCGCAGGCGGCGGAGACCCCGACCATCACCATCAGCAAGAGCGACAAGCTCGCCATCGCCGTCACCGGGCTGCCCGCGGCGGAGGCGAAAGTGCTCGCCAACGATCTCGCGATGTCGGGCTACTTCAGCATCGTGCCGCAAGCCAGCGCGACCTTCATCGCGGGCGGAACTTCGAGCGCAACGGCGATCGCCGGCACGGTGACCGATCGCGGCGGCAAGACCGCGCTGAGCAAGACCTTCACCGGCTCCGCGCGCGGCAAGGTGCATCAGTTCGCCGATGAAATCGTCGAGACCCTGACCGGCAACAAAGGCATCGCGCATTCGAAGATCGCGTTCGTCGCCACTCGCAGCGGGCACAAGGAAATCTACACCGCGGATGCCGACGGCGCGGGTGTCTCGCAGCTCACCCATGATGGCAACATCAGCGTCGCGCCGAGCCTCAGTCCCGACGGACGCATGCTCGTTTACACCGGCTACAAGAGTGGCTACGCCGACGTGTACGAAATCAACATCGGGAGCGGCGCGCGCAATCGGATCATCAAATTTCCCGGCACCAATTCGGGCGCCTCCTATTCGCCCGATGGCGGCCGGCTCGCGCTCACGCTGAGCAAGGATGGCAACCCCGAAATCTACGTCACCGGCGCGGGCGGCGGAGGCGCGCGGCGGCTCACGCGCACGGCCGGCGTCGAGAGCTCGCCGACGTGGTCGCCGGACGGCGGGGAAATCATCTACTCGAGCGACGAAAGCGGGACCCCGCGGCTCTACCGCATTTCCTCCGGCGGCGGGAGCTGGCGCCCGATCGGCACCGCCGGTTACAGCACCGAGCCGAACTGGTCGCCCGACGGAAAGAAGGTCGCCTTCAACACGCGCAGCGGCGGCTTTCAGGTGACGATCCTCGACCTCAGCACCGGCGCCACTCGCACCGTCGGCGAAGGTCAGGACCCGGTCTGGGGTGCGGACTCGCGGCATCTCATTTTCTCCACCGGTGCCGCGCTCATTTTGCTTGATACGCAGACCGGCCAGCGAACAACTCTCGTCAGCGGCCTCGGCAAGATTTCCGAACCCACATGGTCGCGCTAAATCCGACACCGCCTCGCTCGCTGCCCGCCATGAAAAACATCCTCCACTTCCTCACGATCGCCTTCATCGCCCTCGCCCTCGGCGCCTGCGCGAAGAACAAAGGCGCCGGCACCGGCGCGGCCAACGACGGCGATTTCGTCAGCGGCAGCCCGCTGCCCGAGCGGACCGAAGGCGTGTCCTTCCTCAGTGGCAATGTGGATCGCAACAAATTCGCGCCCGTCTATTTCGGCTTCGACAGCCACGCGGTGAGCGGCAGTGAGCAGGGCAAGGTGCAACAGGTCGCGCAGTTCATGGGCAGCGGCGGCAATTCGGTGATCCTCGCCGGCTTCACCGACGAACGCGGCACGCCGGAATACAACCGCGGCCTCGGCGAACGCCGTGCGCAAGCCGTGCGCGAAGCTCTAATCCGCGCCGGCGCGCCGGTCGGCAAGATTCAGACCGTGAGCTTCGGCGCCGAGATGCCCACCGACGGCGGCTCCGGCGAGAGCGCGTGGGCAAAGAACCGCCGCGCCGAGTTCGGTGTGGTGAAGTGACGGGTTTTATCGCCGGTCTGTGACCGTCGCACTTTTTCCTGTCCTGATGTGAGCGACGGTCATAGACCGCCGCTGTAACGAATGTCTTCGCCGCTCGACCTCACCATCCTCATGCCCTGCCTCAACGAGGCGGAGACGCTGGTGGCGTGCATTGCGAAAGCGAAGCTCGGGCTCGAGCGCGCGGGCGTCACCGGCGAGGTGCTGATCGCCGACAACGGCTCGACCGACGGCTCGATCGAACTCGCAGAACAGCACGGCGCCCGCGTGGTGCGGATCGCGGCAAAAGGCTACGGCAGCGCGCTGCGTGGCGGCATCGAGGCGGCGCGCGGGCGGTGGATTCTCATGGGCGACGCGGATGACAGCTACGACTTCTCCGAGGCCCCGCGCTTCGTCGAAAAACTCCGCGACGGCTGCGATCTCGTGATGGGCTGCCGGATGCCGCGAGGCGGCGGCACCGTCATGCCCGGCGCGATGCCGTGGAAGAACCGCTGGCTCGGCAATCCGACACTGAGCTTTCTCGGCCGGCTCTTTTTCAAGACGCCGATCCAGGATTTCCACTGCGGCCTCCGCGCCTTCTCTCGCGACGCGTACGACCGCATGGAGCCGAAGACGACCGGGATGGAATTTGCCAGCGAGATGGTGATGAAAGCGTCGATCAAAGCGATGCGCGTCGCCGAGGTGCCGATCACCCTGCACAAGGACGGCCGCACCCGCCCGCCGCACCTCAAGCCTTGGCGCGACGGCTGGCGCCACCTGCGTTTCATGCTCATCTATTCGCCGCGCTGGCTCTTCCTCGCGCCCGGCTTGGTGCTCGCCGGCATGGGCGCGCTGGCCGCGGCGGCGATCTTTTTCCGGCCGCTCCATCTCGGCCAGGTGCAGTTCGACGCCGGCACCCTCGCCGTCGCGTGCATGCTCCTGATCATCGGCGTGCAGCTCGTGGCCTTCGCCTTCTTCGCCAAGGTCTTCGCCATCGCCGAAGGACTGCTTCCCGACGACCCGCGGTTCTCCCGCTTGTTCGGTTTCTTCAAACTGGAGAAGGGACTCGTCCTCGGCGCGCTCACGCTGGCGCTCGGCGTCGTGCTGCTCGGCTGGTCGGTCTGGATTTGGAAGCAAGCCGGCTTCGGTTCCATCCCCTACCCCGAAAATCTGCGGCGCATCATCGCGTCGGTCACGCTCATTATCGTCGGCCATCAAGTCATCGCCGCGAGCTGGTTCCTCAGCGTCCTCGGATTGAAGACCACCACCCGCCGTCCGCCGGAAGCAGAGTGACTCAGGATCCGGTGGCCGACGGGATTTGGCCCTTGGCGGGGGGGAGAATCCTTGGAGAATAGGGATCGATTTTCTTCATCCATGCGCCCGCTCCGCAGCCTCATCCTGGCTTTCCTCGCAACGACGATCGGTCCGCTCCACGCCGCTGAGCCGGCGACGGAGCCAGCGGAACTGAGCGCCCTGCGGCGCGATTTCGAAAAGCGGAAATCCGAAGCCGTGCGGCCGGTTTTTTCCTGGTATGACGCCGAACTGAGCCGCCTCGAGCGAAGCTTCACCGTGCGCGGAAATCTCGACGCTGCCCTCGCGATCCGAAAGGAACGGGAATACTCCCGCTCGGATCAGGCGGCGATCAGCCCGGCCGCGTTCAAGGCGCTCCTCGATGACACCCGCTGGCGCTGGAACGGGTCCGTGCCCCAGGACATCACCTTCAAGCGGGATGGCTTTCTGGAATGCGAAGAATGGGCTCGCCAGGGATTCACCCTCAAGTGGCAGGTTACCGGCACGAATTCGGTCACCTATACCATCGTCAAGGGGCCCACCGCGGTCGGCAAGGAAGTCGTTCTGACCTTTGCCAAAGATCTCAATTCTTTCACGGGCACCAACAACGACGGTCTCCCGATTAACTCAAGTCCGCGCCTGAAGTAGGACTGGAATCCGACCGACGGACCCAACTCGCATCGTTCCATGAAGCTACCCGCTTAGGCTCCGCCAGTATGAAAGTAGTCATCCTCTGCGGGGGGCGAGGCACCCGTCTGCGCGAAGAAACCGAGTTCCGCCCCAAACCCATGGTGCCAATCGGGAACCGGCCGATCCTCTGGCACATCATGAAGATTTACGCCTATCATGGTCACAAGGATTTCATCCTGTGCCTTGGATACAAGGGTGAGATGATCAAGGATTACTTTCGGAACTACCTTTGGAATACTTGCGATATTAGCCTGAACCTTGGACGCAAGCAGGAGTGTGTATTTCACGATCGGCACAGTGAAGAAGACTGGAGCGTGACCCTGGCAGATACCGGCGAAGATTCCATGACTGCGTATCGGGTAAAACAAATCCAGCGCTACATCGCGCCCGGCGAACCCTTCCTTCTCACTTATGGTGACGGCCTGGCCACGATCGACATCAATGCCAGCATCGCGGCCCATCGGTCCGCGGGAAAGATCTGCACCATTTCAGCCGTCCACCCTGCGGGCAGGTTCGGAGCGCTCCGCATCGAGAGCGACGGGAGCATTCATACCTTCGTCGAGAAACCGCACTTCGAGGAAGCTTATGTCAACGGCGGCTACATGGTCTGCGAGCATCGCTTGTTTGATTACCTGCCCGACAACCCCGGCGTGATGTTTGAGCGCGAGCCGATGGACCATCTCGTTCGCGACGGGCAACTTCATGCTTACAAGCACGACGGTTTCTGGCAGCCGATGGATACCTACCAGGAAACCCAATACCTGAATGCCATCTGGAACGACGGTGCTGCACCCTGGAAGGTTTGGTGACGATGGCCTTCGGCGATATCTATCGCGGGAAACGGGTCCTGCTCACCGGCCACACGGGTTTCAAGGGCGCCTGGCTGGCGGAATGGTTGCTGGCCCTCGGGGCGAAAGTCACCGGGCTCTCCCTGCCCCCTCCGACGAAGCCGGCGCTGTTCGATCAACTCGAACTGGCGGCGCGGCTCGATCATCGAATCGGCGACATTCGCGATTCCTCCGCCGTGCGACAAGTCATGGAGACCGTCCGCCCGGATTTTGTTTTCCATCTCGCCGCGCAATCATTGGTTCGTTATTCCTACACCCAACCCGTCGAGACCTATGCCACGAACGTGATGGGGACCGTGCATGTCCTCGACGCTATCCGCCTTGCGGGCCACCCCTGCACGGTGATCGCGATCACCACGGACAAATGCTACGAAAACCAGGAGTGGGTTCATAGCTATCGGGAGGCCGATCCCATGGGCGGGCGTGATCCCTACAGTTCATCGAAGGGTGCCGCCGAACTTTCCATCAGTGCCTACCGGCGCTCCTATTTTCCTCCCCCAGAGACTATTGTCCGCCTCGCCTCCGCTCGCTCGGGCAATGTGATTGGAGGAGGAGATTGGGCGCTGGATCGCATCGTTCCCGATTGCATTCGGGCGCTGCAAAAGGGCGAGATCATCGCTGTGCGAAATAGCGCATCGACCCGCCCATGGCAGCATGTCCTGGAACCGCTCAGCGGTTACCTGCAACTGGGAGCCTTCCTTCATCAGGCTCCGGCTAAGTCGCTCGCGGATCTCTGCACGAGCTTCAACTTTGGTCCCGGGCTGGCTTCCAATCGCCCCGTGGGGGATTTGGTGACTGAGTTACTCAAGCACTGGCCGGGGCAATGGAAAGACCAACCCGACCCCACCGCCTTACACGAGGCAAGGCTCCTCAATCTGGCCATCGAAAAGGCCTTTCATCTTCTCCACTGGCATCCGGTCTGGAGCTTCGAGCAAAGCCTCCAGCACACCGTGGATTGGTACCGCCGGGCCGACTCGAATGCATCGACGGCGTCCATGACCCGCGATGACATTGCCGCATATGTCTGCGCGGCGAAATCGACCGGGCTTTCCTGGGCCACACCCGCGTGACCAATTTGTGAAACAACCCAGCATTACCCGAATCGGATCCTGTCGAGCCTGTGGTCAGACCAGCCTCCAGCGGTTCCTCCATTTTCCGCAGATGCCATTTACCGACGATTTTATTTCCCCCGGACAATTCGGGCAGGAGTTCCGGGCGGACATCGATGTCTTTGTCTGTCCCGAGTGTTTTACCGCTCAGACGCAGCACGACGTGGAGGTGGGCGATTACTACGAGGACTACCAATACTCCGTCGGCGAATCGGCGACGGCGAGCCGGTTCATGCGGTTGTTGGCCGAGCGTCTGGAGGCGGCCTATTATCCCGAAGAAAGCGGGCGGAAAGTCCTGGAAGTAGGTTCTGGTGACGGCGGGCAACTGGTCGCCTTTCGGGAAACCGGCTGTCGCGTCCTCGGTTACGAGCCCTCGTCGGTGCTCTGCGAAACCGCCGAAGCCAAAGGCATCGCGACCATTCAGGGGCTTTTTACCGCAAGTTCCATCGCGCAGTTACCCGCGGACTTCCGCGAGGTCGATGTGGTGATGCTTTCCTATACCTTCGATCACCTTCCCGAGCCGCGGGCCTTCCTTGCGGCCTGCCGGTCGATCATCAACCAGACGGACGGCCTGCTGGTGGTCGAAATTCATAACCTCGAAAAGATCATCGAGCGTCAGGAGTATTGCCTCTTCGAACACGAGCATTCGATCTACCTCACGGAGAAAACCGCTCAACAAATGTGTCAACGGGAAGGCTTCGAGATCATTGATTTCGACGTGGTGCCCGAAGCAGACCGCCGGGCAAACTCGCTGATCTTCGTAGCTACGCCAAAGGGGTCGAAGCTCGCCGAACGCTCCGTCCACCCGAGAACGCCGGACGATTATTCCCGCCTCGAATTCTATCACGAAGTGGACGGCGAGATTCGCCGCGGGATCGGAAATCTTGAACGCTTCGTGGATCAGATGACAGCCCGCGGGAAGAGGGTGGCGGGCTATGGTGCGGGCGGGCGCGGCGTGATGACGCTGGCCGCGATGAGGAATGCCGGATCCTTTTGCTACCTCGTTGACAAGAGACCGAAGGGTCGCGGGTTGGTAGTGCCAAAGTCGGGCATCCCCCTGGCAGGGATTGACAGGTTGAAGACCGATCCGGTGGATGAGATTCTAGTCTTCAGCTTTGGCTATCTACCGGAGATTCGTGCGGAAGTGGGTGCCCTGGGATACGCACCCGAGCAGTTTCACTCGTTACTCGACGTGCTCGCCGGTCGATTCTAAGGGATGCCTTCCCACGTTGTCATCACCGGGGCCACGGGTTTCATTGGCGCGGCGATCCTCGCCGAGTTGCTCGCCCGCGGCACGAGGGTGACAGCCTTGCTCCGTGCGGAATCCGACCTTTCGCGGCTGACCACACTGAGAGGCTTCGAGACGCTAAGGTATTCCCGGTTACGCGATCCCGACCTGGTTAAGACCCTTGGACACAGCAAGCCGGATGTCTTCATCCACTGCGGATGGCGGGGGGTCGGCGGATCGGAAAGGAACGAGGCTTTCCAGATCACGGAAAATCTCCCCGTGGCGCTGGAGGCGGTGGAACTCGCCGCCGCCACGGGGTGCCGCCAGTGGATCGGCCTGGGTTCGCAGGCCGAGTACGGCAATCAGAACTGCCGGGTCAGCGAGGAGGCCCCGTTGCGCCCGACCAGTCTTTACGGAAAAGCGAAGCTCGCCGCCGGCGTGGCTGCGCTGGCCCTATGCGAAGCGCGCTGCATGACGGGCGTGTGGCTGCGCGTCTTTTCGACTTATGGACCTGGGGACGGGCTCCATTGGTTCATTCCCTATGTGATCCATGAGTTCCTGGCCGGCAGGGTTCCACAGCTAACTCGCTGCGAGCAGTTGTGGGACTACCTGTATGTGACGGATGCTGCGCGTGCGGTGGTCGCCCTGGCCGACGGCGCCGCGGGCGGCGTTTTCAATCTCGGCTCCGGGTCCGCCCACCCGCTCAAGGATTACATTAAAGCCATCCGCTCCGAACTCGGCGCCGCGATCGAACCGGCCTACGGAGTCGTGCCCTACCGCCCTGATCAAGTCATGCACCTGGAGGCGGACGTGACGAAGCTCCATGCGGCTACGGGCTGGCACCCACAGGTCAGCATGGCCGAAGGTCTCCGCGCGACCGTCGCGTTCGAACGCGCGCGCGCGCGCCGCCTCAACCCTTCTCCACCCCTGCCATCACGATGAGCGAAAACCTCGAAACCCTTGGACATCACCTTGCAAAATATGCTCCGCAAGAACGCAGCGTCATGGACGATCTTTGCGCCGCCTTCAGTGAGTCGCCGGTGGCGCTGGCGCAGCGGCTGCAGACCTTCCCCCGGCACATCCGGCGCCAGGATGCGGCCCGGTTCCTGGTCAAGCACGAGCTCTTTAAGCTCTCGCTCCCGGCCACGGGCAGCGTGGTCGAATGCGGCGTCTTCGCCGGGGGCGGCCTGTTTGGCTGGATGCATTTCTCCGCGATTTACGAGCCCTATAATCACACCCGCCGGATCATCGGGTTCGACACCTTCGCCGGCTTTCCCGAGCTGCATGAGAAAGATCTCACGGCGGGAAAATCCGAGCACACCCGGATCGGCGCCTTTCAGACCACGTCCTCGATCAAGGAAGAGTTGGAGAATCTTGCGAAGATCCACGACGCCAACCGCCCCATCGGCCATATCCCGAAGATCGAGCTCATCGCGGGCGATGCCTGCCAGACCATCCCGGAATACGTGGCGCAGCATCCCTCGTTGTTGATCAGCCTGCTCTACCTGGATTTTGATCTCTACGCGCCGACCAAGGCCGCGCTCACGGCTCTGCTGCCACGGGTCGTCAAAGGCGGGGTCGTCGCCTTCGATGAGTTGAACTGCGCGGAGTTCGCTGGCGAAACGACGGCGCTCCTGGAAACCATGAGCCTCGACCAGGTCGCCCTCCGCCGGTTCCCGATCGACCCCTACATCTCGTATTTCATCAAATGATCGAATGTTCGGACGAACTCGCCCGGGGCATCCGCAGGCACGCGCTGGAGATGGTGCATGCGGCCCGCGCCTCCCACATCGGCGGCGTCCTCTCGATGGCCGACTTCCTCGCCGTGCTCTACGCGGACGTGCTGCGGGTGCGCCCGGGGGAGCCGCAGTGGCCGGAACGGGACCGCTTCATCCTGAGCAAGGGTCATTGCTGCGCGGGCGTCTATGCGGCGCTGGCGCTGCGCGGGTTCATTTCCGTGGAGGAACTGGGGACCTACGGCCAGGACGCCTCGCGGCTGATGACCCACATCAGTCACAAGGTCCCGGGGGTGGAATTTTCGTCCGGCTCACTGGGCCACGGGCTGTCCTTTGGCTGCGGGAAAGCGCTCGCCGCAAAACGCACCGGCGCGGGCTGGCGCACCTTTGTGATCTTGAGCGACGGCGAACTCGACGAAGGCTCGAACTGGGAGGCGATTCTTTTTGCCCCCCAGCACCGGCTCGACAATCTCGTCGCCATCGTGGACTACAACCGCGTCCAGAGTCTCGGCAACGTCGCCGACGTGCTCGATCTCGCACCCCTGGCGGATAAGTTTCGCGCCTTCCGCTGGGCGGTGCGCGAGGTGGATGGCCACGATCACGCGGCGATTCGGGCAGCGCTCGAGTCCGTGCCGTGGGAGGCGGGGAAACCCTCGTGCCTGATCGCGCACACGATCAAAGGCAGGGGCGTCGATTACATGGAGCACCAACTCCTCTGGCACTACCGCGACCCGAATCCCGAACAACTGGCGCGGGCGCTCGCCCAGCTCGCGACCGCGCCATGAGGACGGCTTTCATCCAGGAAATGATCGCGCAGGCGCGGCTGCACCCCGAGGTCTTCCTCGTCGTCGGCGATCTCGGCTTTTCCGTGGTGGAACCTTTTGCGGCGGAGTTTCCGGATCGTTATTTGAATGCGGGCGTGGCCGAACAAAACATGACCGGCGTCGCCGCGGGACTGGCGAGTGAAGGCCTCCATGTCTTCACCTATTCGATCGCGAATTTCCCGACCTTGCGCTGCCTCGAACAGATTCGCAACGACGTCTGTTACCACCAACTCCCCGTCACCGTGGTCGCGGTCGGCGGCGGCATGGCTTATGGGAATCTCGGATACTCCCACCACGCCGTGCAGGATTACGCGGTGATGCGATGCCTGCCGCAGATGCTCGTCGCCGCGCCGGGAGATCCCCTGGAGACGAAGGCCTGCGTCGAATGGCTGAGCGCGAACCCCCGGCCCTCCTATCTGCGACTCGGCAAGGCCGGCGAACCGATCCTCCATGCGGCGACGCCGGCGATCGCGCCCGGCCGCCTGGTGCCCGTCCGCGCCGCCGCGGAGCCGGCCGACGGCGTGTTCGTGACCACGGGCGCCGCGTTGCGCTACGCGCTGGAGGCGGCGCGAGATCCGGCATTGGGCGGCCGCTGGGCGGTCTATTCGCTCCCCCTCTGGGGCGAGGCGGAGAAGGCCGCAATCGCCGCACAGCTCGCGCAGTTTCCGGCGGTCATTGCGGTGGAAGATCACCTTGCTGCGGGCGGTTTTGGCTCGTTTCTCCGCGAGGCCGCAAATGCCGATGCCCAACTTCAATCCCGGCTGCGCACCGTGGCGCTCGATTCCAAGGCCTGCGGATTGGTGGGCAGCCAGAACACGCTCAACGCGGCGGGCGGGCTGGACACGCCGACGCTTGTACAACTGGCGGTGGCGTGGCGATGATCCCTCGCGTGAGATCCCTCCTGCGGTGGGGCGGCGTGGATCGCGCGGTCTTTTTCTCCGTGGCCACGCAGCTCGTCCGCTTCGTCACAGGCCCGATCACGCTCGTGCTCGTCTTGCGGCATCTCACCCCCGAGGCGCAGGGTTACTACTACACGTTCGGCAGCGTCGTCGCGCTGCAGGTGTTTCTCGAGATGGGGTTCTCGCAAAGCATCCTCCAGTTTGCGGCGCACGAGTTTGCGCAACTGAAATTCACCGCCCGCGGCACCGTGGCCGGCGACCCGGTGGCTCTCTCCCGGCTGCTTTCGCTCGGCCGCCTCGCTTTCGCTTATTACGCGACTGCCTCGATTCTGCTCATGGCCGGCCTCGGGCTCGGGGGCTACTGGTTCTTTCGCACCTCTGGCACCCATGGCGTCGCGTGGGAGAGTGCCTGGTGGGTCGTGGCCATCGCCTCGTCCGCCTCGCTGGCGATCCATCCCGCGTGGGCTTTGCTCGAAGGCTGCGATCAAATCAGCCGGGTCGCCCAAGCCCGGCTCTGGCTGGCGCTGGCCGGGTGTCTGGTCAATGCGGTCGCGCTCATTTCCGGCGCGGGCCTCTTCACGCAGGCAGTGATGGCGGTGTTCTCGCTGTTTTTTTCCCTCGCCTGGCTGTTCGCCCAATGGCGGCCCTTCCTCCTCCAATTTGCGCAGGCGCCACAACACGGGACGATTTCCTGGAGACGCGAAATCTGGCCCTTTCAGTGGCGGATCGCGATCAGCTGGATCAGCGGCTATTTCATCTTCGACATCGTCAACCCGATCGCCTTCCGCATCTGCGGCCCGGGGGAAGCCGGGCGCCTCGGCGTCTCCTTCCAGCTCGTGCGCATGATCGCGGGCGTGGCGACCATGTGGCTGAGCACCAAGGTTCCGCGCTTCGGCGTGCTCGTCGCCAATCGGGCCTGGCCGGAACTCGACACCCTCTGGCGGCGCTCCACCGCTCAGGCGCTCGCGGTCGCGGCGCTCGGGCTGGGCGGCTTGCTCGCCGGCTTGCCATTACTCTCCGCGTTGCTCCCCGAGTTTTCTGCGCGGTTCGCGCCGCTGCGGGTTTTCGTGTGGCTGGGGGCGGCCGTTTTCGTTCAGGTCACGATCACCGCGATGGCCTTCGAACTCCGCGCCCACCGGCGCGAGCCCTTCGTCGGCGTGTCCGTCCTCGGCGCGATCCTCTCCGCGCTGCTGATGATCCCGCTGACCCGGCTCGGGGGCATCGTGGGGCTGTCGATCGGCTATACCCTCGCGACGGTCATCGCGGCCATCCCGGCCATCTGGATTTTTGCGGTCAAGCGGCGCGAATATCGCGGACTGCGCGCGCCGCATCTGCAGCCGGCCTGAGCCCCGCTTCGCATGCAACTCACCATCGCCATCCCCACCTTCAATCGCCCGAAAGAACTGGCGCGATCCCTGCGCACCCTGCTGCCGCAGGTCTCCGACGAGTGGGTGCTGCGCATCCACGACAACTGCTCCGAGCAACCCGCGGCGGAAGTGCATCGCGAGCTGCTCGCCGCCTTCGGCCCAGAACGCGTCACCGTGGTGCGCAACCTCGCCAACCTCGGCGCCTCCGCCAACGTGCTCCGCTGCTTCGAGCAATGCACCACGGAGTGGCTGGTCGTGCTGGGCGACGACGACGAGCCCGCGGCCGACTACGTCGCGGCCATCCTCGAGGCGATCCGGCAGCACCCGGAAGCGATCTACGGCACTTTTTCCACCAGCATCTTCGCCCGCTCGCATGATGTCTTCTCCGACGGCCTCCCGGGCTTCATCCGCGCGATCGACAATTGGTCGAACGTGCTCTTCGTTTCGTGCTGCTACTTCAACCGCGCACGCCTCGTCCCTTATCTCCGCTACGGCTACCTCTACGCCTACTCGCTGGCGCCTCATATCGCGATGCTCCTGCGCTATCTGCGGGAGCATGGCGGGCGCTGTTGCTTCTACCGTCGGAACCTCGTCCGACAGGCCACCGCCGAGGACGGAGTGACCTGGTCGCGGGTCAATGTGAGCAATCCCGCCCTCCTCCTCGAGCTGGTCCCAGATCGGGCCAGCCAGGAGATTTTTTTCCAGGCGATGGCCCCACATTTTTTCCCCCTTCCGATGCTCGCGATGCGGCTGGTGGAGCGGAGCACCGAGACGGGCGAAGACAGCGAACTGTTGTTTCGTTTTCGCGCCCTGACCACCACCTGCCTGCGCCCGCGGCTTCGTTCCGCACTGGCGCGCGCTATCCTCTCGTTCCTCGTCGCGCGCCCGCGGCTCGCCCAAGGACTGGGCTCGATCGTCCGCAAGCTGAGTGGGCGCGTGCGGACCCACCGCACGGAAGCGGATATTCACGCGGGGCTATGAACGGGATGAAGCTGCCACGTCGCAACCGCTGCACGGAGGGCATGGAGCACGTCCCCAAGACCCCACCCGCGTTGGGCGACCTCGATACGATGTGCGTGCTGCGCCGGAAATGAAGGTCGTCCACGCCTGCACTTACGATCGCGGGGGAGCGGCCAATGCGGCACGGCAAATCCACCGCGGTCTGCTCGCGGCCGGCGTGGACAGCACACTCGTGGTGGGGTGGAAGACGATAGACGACGCCACGGTGCGGGAGGTGCCGGGCGGGCTCTGCCGCGGGAGTCCCTCACTCGCTGCGCGGATCGAATATCGGCTGGGGCGGTGGTTTTGCCCCTTCGGCCCGAAGCCCTGGGGGCCGGCGTTGCTGCCGGGAACGGCTTTGCGTTTCATCGAAAGGTTGCGGCCCGATGTCGTCCATCTGCACTGGGTCGCGCACGGTTTCCTTTCCATCGAACAGATCGGCCGCATCCGCGCGCCGGTCGTCTGGACGATGCACGACATGTGGCCGCTCACCCCGGGCTATGGCACTCGGCTGGAAGCGATCGCCGGGTTGCCAAGCCTCGCGCCATTTCAGCCGCTGATGCCGGGGCCGCCGTTCCATCGCCTCGGGCGCAATGTGTGGCAGCGCAAGCTGCGCGCCTGGCGTGATCTGGATGCGGTGCTGGTGTCGCCGTCGGAGTGGCTGGCGGAAGAGGCGCGGTGCAGCGAGGTCTTCCGGGGTCGGCGGGTGGTGACCATTCCCAATCCGGTCGCGCTCGACGTCTTCCGGTCGGGAAATCGCGCGGCCTTGCGCCGGGAGTTCGCGCTCCCAGCGGATCGCCCGCTGGTGCTCTTCGGCTCCGATGCGGGCGCTGGTTTTCTGAAGGGCGGCGATTTTCTCGCGGCCGCGCTGGCAAAAGTCGGCACCCGCATGGGCGGACCGGCGCGGCGGCCGTTGCTCGTCATTTTCGGGACGACCGATCCAGAATGGGCACGGGCCAGCGGTTGCGAAGTGGTGGCATTGGGAATGATCGACAGCCCTGCCCGGCTGGCCTCGTTATACGCCGCCTGCGATGTCTTCGCGTGCCCCTCGCGCGGGGACAATCTGCCGAACACCGTACTCGAAAGTCTCGCCTCGGGGACGCCGGTGGTGGGCTTTCGGGTGGGGGGTCTGCCGGACCTCGTGGAGGACGGGGTGAATGGGTTCCTCGCCACTCCCTTCGACACGGACGAACTGGCCGAGGCGCTGATCCGCACCTGGACCGTGGAATCCCGCGACGGCAGCCTCGGCCGCGCCGGACGGGCACGGGCGGAGGAACGCTGGAGCAGCGCCCGCGTCTCTGAGCAGTATCGGGAACTCTATCGCGAACGGCTCAGCTCAAGCCGCCCCAAGAGCGGTCAGTAACTGGGCGGCCACATCGCCGACGCGGGCGCGGGGAGCGGTCTTTGGCAGACCGGCGATGAGCTGCTGCTCCAGCGCGGGGCCGGCGAGGATGAGTTGCGGATGCGGAGGCGGGCCGGGGGTGGGCCCGTGCGGGCGGCGCCAGTCGTCGCGGGAGACGATCACCGGCAGCCCGTGTTCGAGCATGGCCGCGGCGGCACCGCTCTTGGTGATCACCGCCCACGGCGTGGTCGCGACTCCGAAGTCCAGGGCCTGGAGAACTTGCGAGACACGCTCGGGCGGGAGGGCGCCGAGATTCACGAAAACGAAATCCGGATACGTTTCGCGGAAGGATTCCCAGCGCGCTTCACCTCCGCGCATTCGCCCTACGGAGATCAGGCAGACCCGCCGCCCGACGGCCCGCGCGGCGGAGCGCAAGATGGCAAAAAGCGGCGCCGGATCCCACTCGGGATAGAGGCTGGCGAAGAAGCCACCGAGCCAGAAGTGCGACCGGGTTTCCTCCGAGATGTCGAGGCCGTGGCGGCGCAGTTCCGCAAAGAGCCAGGCATCGTCGCGCACGGGAGCGATGGGGACATTGCCGAAGCTCGGCAGGATGTCCGCGCGGAAACCGAGTTCAGCGAGCATCGTCGCATAAACAGGCGTATGCGTGTGGATGATCTCGGGCCGATAGCGCCGGAGGATTGCGACGATGCAGGCGCGCTGCACGAGGGCGAGAAGCCGCAGGCGGAAGGGCGCGCCGACACAGGCGCCCAGCCAGGTCCACGTTTCGTGGAGCATGAGGTGGCGCCGGGACGGCCCGGCGAGTTGATCGAAACGCGCACCCCAACCGACGGCGATCCCCCGGCGATGCCAGCCGTAAGCGACAAAATGGAGAGAGAACCATTCGGGACGCACTGCGGAAAGGAACTGCTCGGCGAGGCGGTGGCGCTCGCGCCAGGCGAGCGAGGCAGGGAGACGGAGCATCGGGATGAAGCCGCCGGGAGATTCCGCGGGTGCGTCGAGCGGCTCGGAGATGTTGACTTCGTTCAGCGCGAGCATCCGGCAGGCACAGCCCCGGGCGTCGAGTTGCCCGGCGAGCAAACGCACGTGGTCGCCGACTCCATCCTTCCCGGGCTCCAGCGATGAAGTGACGAGCGCGATGGTCATGAAGGCACGGCGGAAAGTCGGGAGTCGGCGGCGGCGCGTCTAGTTGAAAACGTGAGAGCGGCTGCCGGACGCGGGTGGGAGGTGCGGCGGTAAGGTGGGAGGTCATGGGCGCGCCACCGCGATCCAAAAAAGCGCCGTCTTCCTGAGCCGTATCCATGCAGTTGGAATGAGCCGCAGATAAACGCAGATGAGCGCAGATGCGGAGGCGGAGAGGAATAGCGGGGGGGGAAATGAGATCACCTTTTCGGGTAACGCGCTCACGCATGCCGATTGCCCTACGCCCCCTGTTTCCCATCTACGTTTCATCTGCGCCCATCTGCGGCTTAACTGCATTCTTCGACTCCGCGCCTCCCGGCCTTCGCCCGCGCGGCGCTCCGCTCAAGATGACGGCGTGTTCCGAGGCTGACGGGCTTTTCCTATGGCGCGGCACGCGCCCGCGCCACCTCTTCGTTGCATTGAATCCACGGTATTGTACCGTCCCGGCGCCTCCGCCTGCCGCATGGATTTCACGAATCGCATCGATATCAAAAACCTGTTCTTCCGGACGGGGGTGCCGCTCGTGGGCTGCATCGCCGCAGCGGTCGCGACCGTTTACATGATGCAGGAGGTGAATCCCCTCGCGGCCAGTTGCATCTGTGCGTCGGCGGTTTTCTTCGTCGTCGCCGCGGTGTCACCGCGGGCGGGATTCATGATCCTTCTTTTCCTCTGCGCCTACTCCGATCTCCTCAAGCGGATGCTCGTTTTCTGGGGGGATTTGAGCTTCGAACAGGTGAGCTACGTGCTCGCCGGCGCACCGGTGGTGGTGGCTGGCCTCTCCGCTTCAGTCGTCACGCGATGGGCGTTTCATCGTCTCCATCTCGGGATGCGCGAGCTGCTCATCATGGTCGGGATCGGCATCGCGATGAGCCTGAATTTTCTCCTCGCCTACCGCGAGGGGGCCGGCCTCCTCGAAGCCGCCAAGCAAGCTGCAAACAACGGGCTCTACCTGGTCCTCGCTCTCGTGGCGCTGAAGCTCATCGAGCGCCCCGAGCAGGTCGGCAAATTCCTCCTCACCGCCCGGTGGATGTTCATCCCCGTCGCGGCCTACGGCATCTTCCAGGCGTTTTTCGGCCTGGCGGATTTTGAGATCGAATACCTGCGCTCCGGGCTCACGATCATGGTCAAGGAAATGTGGGACGTGCGGCCGCGCCCCTTCTCGACGCTGAACTCGGCGCATGCTCTCGGGACGGTCGCGGCGGGATTCGCGGTGCTCTCGCTCTATCCCATCCTCGGGCATCGCGGCCATCGGGCCGTGTTCGGCGAAAAGCTCAAGTCGGGCGGTTTGTTTCTGCTTTATCTCGCGGCCTCCCTGGCCTCGCTCGCGCGCACCGCGATCATCGTCTGGGTGGTGGGGTTGTTTGCCTTCTGGTGCTTCCGCTCGCGCTGGCGTACCAAGGTTTTCTATTGGCTGAGCGTGGCGGGGTTCGCGGGATTGATCGCGGCATCTCCCTTCATCCTCGAGAATATCGCGGCATGGGATCCCGCGAATGATCAGCAGTCCGCGGTGGTGGGCCAGGCCCTCCGCATCCAGACTTACGTGGAGCGTCTCCGCGGCTTTGTGAATCTGACCCGGTCCACCGAGATGTACAGCCTCTTCGGCCTGCGCGAGGATCAGAAGATGACCGAGATGACCTACAACCACGATCCCATCTCCAGTCTGCTCGTGGATTTCGGCCTCGTCGGCTTGGCGACGGCCATGGCCGTGGTGTTTTTCGGGCTGCGCGCCATTCATTCGCGCCTGCTCGCCCGCCCGCCGGGCGAAGATCGCGACACGGTCGTGCTCCTCACCGCGATCAATGTCGGCTGGCTCGCCAGCCACGTGCTCTTCCACGGCGTCATCACGACGTTTCCGGTCAATGCCTTCTTCTGGCTGTTCATCGGCATGATCGGCTTCCTGCTCCTGAGGGAAAAGACCCCCGCGGAGGAGCCTGCGCGCGAAGATGATTCGGCGGCCGCGCGCATGGGCCTGCCCACACGGTCCGGAGCGACCCGCCCCCAGTTCGCGGTGCCCCGACGCTAGCAGAAATCCGCCGCCCGGGAATGCCGCCCAGCCCCCCATCGCCTCCGCGGCGCCTGCACCTCGCCGCCTCGCGCTTCGAACGGCTGCCGCGCCAGATCACCGATGTCGTCTGCCAGCCCGGCTGGGTCCACCTCGGCGAACCGCCGCTCGATTGGCGGGCCGAAGTGGCGGAGGCCATGGCGGTGCGTAATTTCCCCGCCGCCGCCCGCCTCAGCGCCGCCTGGGCCTACCGCACGATGCGGCCCCGCTACACGCCGGAGGAATTGGCGAAGTTTTATTCCGCCGGTGAGTTTCGCATCTTCCATTACGCGGTGGGGGATCGCCTCGATTTCGCGGACGACACTTTTTCGTTTGTCTTCTCGGAGCACTTTTTCGAGCACCTCTTTCTCGATCAAAGCATCGCGCTGCTCCGCGAATGTCACCGGATCATGCAGCCCGGCGCGGTCATACGCACCGCAGTCCCGGACGCCGATCTGCGCACCTATGCCCGGCCCGAAGCGCCCGGCTATCCCTCATTAAAAACGCCGTGGACGCACCATCAGAAGCACAAGTCGCGGTGGAACGTGTATAGCCTGAGCGAAGCGCTGAGCGTCGCCGGCTTTGTGCCTCGACCGGTGATGCATTGCACGAAAGAGGGCGAGTTCATCGAGGCGGTGCCGTCGGCGCCGACCGGGCCGTACACAGGCTGTCCGCACTTTGAACTGATCTCGTCGCTGCGGTATTTCCGCCGCATGCCGTCGCTGATCGTGGATGGGATCAAGCCGGTCCCCGGAGTCGATATTTCGTAATCGAGCCCCAGATCCTAACATGGCGATCAGCTTCGATGCCGGAGCTCTCGGACGCGACGGAGCGCGTCCCTCCACCGGAGAACGGCGCTACATCGCCGGCGGGCAAGCGGGCATTCCGCGGAGCAGGAACGTCCGGATCACTCCCGGGTCGATACCGCCTTCGAAGCCATGCCCCGGCACCTCGAGAACGAGTTCCAACCGCTCGCGCGGAATCTCAAACGGCGGCTGGTCGAGGTACACGCCGGAATTTTCGTAGAGCCGAATGCCTTCGCCATGCACCTTGTCCAGATTCGGACGCGGGCCGAGGTGGTCGCTCGGGTAGTGCTCGGTGATGAAGGTGAAGGGATAACGTTCGAGTTTGCCGAGGATCTGCTCAATCTGCGCGTTGGAGAGATGCTGGAGCACCTGGCGCACGAAGCATACGTCGCCGGGCGGGAGCGGATCAGCGATCATGTTCAGCACTCGGAACGAGGTCTTCGCATCGGCGAACGCCGCCGCGTTGCGCGCCACCACTTCGGGCACGATGTCCACGCCGAGATAGCTTCCGGCCAGCGGACGCAGGCGCTGGCCTACCCGGAAATCGCCACATCCGAGATCAACAAACGCCTTTCCCTCGAGCCCCAGCGCACGCACACGATCGCCGACCGCCACGACGTAGCGATCCACGACTTCGCCATCCACCGATCCACCGCCCGAGCAGAGATCGTCGCCTTCACCACCCCAGCGTCCGCGCCGATAGATTTCGGTGAAAACCTCCTCCGGGGTGCGAGCCGCATCTCGGCGGTGCAGCAGCCCGCGTTTCGCGCGGCGATAGGCGCTGAGAATCGACGGGGGCATCAGCGCGAGCAGACGATCTTTGAGGCTCGGCGGTGACATTTCGTAGAGGACTGGCAGCGGGCGCGGGCGACGGCAAGTGGCAACTACGCGGCTTCGCCGGCGTGAAGGTAATGCTGCGCGAGGTGCCGCGCGTGATGTTCCCAGGCCAGCCCGGCGGCACGCTGGCGTCCGGCCGCGATCAACTGCTCGCGCAACGCGCGGTCGCGCAGGAGCCGGATGACCTGTGCGGCTGCGGCCGCGGGATCGTGTGGGGAAAAATAGAGCACCGCATCGCCACCGACTTCGGGAAGGCTCGACGCATCGCTACTCACCACCGGGCAACCCGCTGCCATCGCCTCCAGCAGCGGCAGGCCGAATCCCTCGAGGGTGGAGGGAAAGATGAGCGCGTCGGCGCGTTGATAGATCGCGACCAGCTCCTCCTCGCGAGCGGCACCGAGTTCGAAGAGGTTCGCTGGCGTCACGACGGCCTCTATCCGGCGGCGCAGGTCGAGCGGCAAAGGCTCCCCCACGCGCAGCAGCGCGACGGGGCCGAGTTCCCGCACGACCGCTGCGAGGAGGTCGGGAAGGAGGGCGAGATTCTTGCGCGCGAGCGTGCTTCCGATGCTGAGTAGCCACGGAATCGGCGGGAGCGCGAGCGTGGGAGGCAGCGTGCGCGGAGCGGCAAACGCGGCCACATTCACCCCCATGGGGAGGACCGCCATCCGCGGTTTCGCGGTGAGGAACGACCGCAGGACGTCCGCGGTGAATTCGGAAACCGGGAGCAGCAAGTCGGCCTGGTTCAGCCACGCCAGGGTGCGGCGGAAACGCGCGCGTTGCGAAGGCGAGAGCGTGTCGTCGGCGAGCGGGGCGAGGTCGTGGACGGTCACGATCCGGTGACTGCCCCGCGGCGCGAAGCGGAGCAGATGGGCAAAAGAATGATCGAGGATGTGGACGACCTCGGCCCGTCCCACCAGCCCGACACGGAGCGGATACTCCACGTATTTTTTCCACCCACGACGCAGCCGCCCCGCGGGGGGGGGTATCTCCGGTGGCGCGCCGAGCGGGCACGCGATCTCGATCGATTCGTGAACTTCCGCACCAAAGACGCGCTCGAGTTCGCGCCAATGCCGCAGCATGCTCACCGAGCCTGCGGACGGATGGGCCGGCAGCCAGAGCACCCGGATCGGGGAGGAATTCACGGGGAGGAACTCTCAGGACGGCATTGAGGCGCGCAAGCCTTTTGTCGCCTGGCGGCGTGCGAGCGCCGGTGTGGACTTGCCGCGTGACATCGGGTGAAGCGGTCTGCAACCGTGCCGGCATCTCGGTCATGCAAGCTCACCAGCAGAATCTCTACATCGGCGCGGCGCGGGGCACCGGCCTGGCCAGGACCGTCGCCGTGATCACGGGGATTCTCCGCCGTCTCGGGCGCTTTTCCGGGGAGCGCATGCTCGACGTCGGTTGCGGGAGCGGCACTTTCACCGTCGCCCTCGGCGACGGTTTCTCCGAGGTGCACGGCATCGATGTGCAGGAGGAATATCTCGAACCCTTTTGCGCATCGGTGAAAGGCGACCCGAAGTTTCACGTCGCGGCGATGTCGGCCTCGGCGATGACTTTTCCCGACGCGCATTTCGACACGGTGGTCACGATCGAAACGCTCGAGCACGTGCCCGATCTCCCGGGCGCCGCGGCGGAGATCAGCCGGGTGCTGAAGCCGGGCGGCGAGTTGCTCATCACGGTGCCGAATCGCTGGTTTCCCTTTGAAAATCACGGCATGCGGATCGGCGCGCGGGAATGGGCAGGCCGGGTCCCGCTTCTCACCTACCTGCCGTGGCTCCATCGTCGCTTTGCGATTGCCCGCGTGTTTTCCGTTCGCGACCTCGATTCGCTTTTCGTCGCGCGCGGCCTTGTGCGTTCCGGCGTCGCTTATGCCTGGCCCACCTTCGAGCATCGCGGCAATCGTTTTCAGCCCGCCTTGCGGCCGCTCTTCGGGCTGATGCGATGGATGGAAACGTCGTGGCTGCGGGGATTCGGGACGTCGGTCGTGGTGCGTTACACGAAGCCCTGAATGCGATTTGGCGCAGACAAATATTTCTGGTGGCTCCTCGGTCTCGGCGTCCTGCTCCGCTGCGTCGCGCTGAATCAGCCGCTGGTCGATGCCGGCCTGCTCCGCCAGTGCCAGACCGCGGCGGTGACGCGCGACCTGATCGCCGAGCCGGGCCTCACGCTTAGTTCGCGAATCCCGTGGGCGGGTGATTTCGAAGAGCGCTTCGTGCAGGAACTGCCGATCTACAATTACATCGTCATCGCGCTCCATGCGGTGATCGGACATCTCACGATCTGCGGGAAACTGGTCGCCATCGCGCTGTGGGCGTTTTCGTTTTGGCTCCTGCAATTCATCTGGCGCCGGCTGCTCGATCCCGCGGCGGCCGCGTGGGCAAATCTGCTCTTCATCACGTCGCCACTCGGTGTCTTCTACTCCCAGGCATTCATGCCGGAGAGCCTCGTGCAGCTTGTCGCCCATGCGTTCGTCCTGCTGCTGATCCGCCACGATGAAAAGCCCACGCTCCAGCGCTGGACGCTCGCCGCCGCCGCCGGCTTGCTCGCGCTGCTGATCAAGGCGCCGATGACCGCGCACCTCTACGTGATTTTTGTTTTCCTGACCCTAGCG
This sequence comes from Chthoniobacteraceae bacterium, assembly GCA_031411395.1. GTDB lineage: Bacteria > Verrucomicrobiota > Verrucomicrobiia > Chthoniobacterales > Chthoniobacteraceae > Chthoniobacter. Next base: position 8,244 of record JANOAZ010000135.1, on the reverse strand, counting down.
CGCAACGGCTGGCCGAGCCTGTTCCGGCCGCGATACCTCATCGCCGGGATCGTCTCCGCGGCGTGCGTCATCGCTTGGGGAAAATTCCTCGGTGGAATCAATCAGAGCCTGCTGTCTTTCGGCGGAGCCGGTGCGAATCTGCAAGGCTTCATCGGGCCGCTGCGATTGCGGTTTGAATTTCACACCTGGCGGATGATCGCGCTCTACCTCGGGGGATTCGTGGTTCCCGGCCCGGCGCTGCTCATGGTGGTGCGCGGCGCCCACGCGATCGCGCAGCGGGGCTGCACGCGCGGGCTCGCCGCGTGGCTGCTTTCGCTCGCGGTGTTCTACCTCATGTGGCTCGGCAACGGGCCGGCCAGCCAGGGCTACTACAATCTTCCCGCGCTCGCACCGGTCGCCGCGCTTTTCGGACTGGGGATGAACGCGCTGCTCGCCGCGCCGTGGGTGCGGCGCTGGCGCACACTCGCCGCCGGCCTCGCGGTGGCGCTCACCGTCGGCTGTGCGGCGCCGGTCTGGGTCTATCTCTTTACGCCGGATCGCGCGATCCTCGACGCCGCGCGCTGGACCCGCGAGCACACGGAACCCGGCGCCGTAGTCCTCTTCCGCACCGCCCATCGCTCGGACATGAACGAATACACGGCGAATGCGGTGTTCCCGTTTTACGCCGAGCGCCCGGCCTTCATTTGGACCGCAGGATTACCCGAGCCGTATCGCAGCGCGGCGCTGGAGCGCGCACGCTACGCGGTGGTCACAGTGCCGCTGCCCGAGAGCCGGATCATCACCGCGATCCGCAAGCTGCGTGGCACACCGACGCCCCCGCGGGAATCCACGGACTGGCTGCAAGAGCACGGCTTCGCGCCGATTGCGGAAGGCGCGGGGTTCGTGGCTTTCCGCCGTCAGTGACTTTCTATCACAGGATGCCCTGCCGCAGTTTCTTCCTCGTTCTCCTGCTCTTGCTCCTGCTCAGGAAAAACGAGCAAGAGCAAGAGCAAGAGCAAGACAAAGAGGGAAGAGGACGCGGGTCGGGCCGTCAGTGATCACTCCCCCGCTGCCACCGCTGCTTCACCGGATGCACCGCCCAGGCGCCGGCGCGGCGCGCGTCTTCGATCTCCGATTCGAGATCACGGAAGACCTGGACGAACGGATTTTGATCCGGCAGATCGCGCACGCGGAAGCCGAGGTGATGCGCGAGCGTGGGGAGATAGATTTCCAGGTAAATGCGGAAGGGTTCCGCGGACGCGGCCACGGCATCGAAGGCTTCGCGCGTCCAGAATGAGCCGCTGCCGAACATGCTCAGCACGACCTCCGGATCGGCGCGGCGCGTGATCTTCTCCCAGAAGCGGTGAAACTCGGGATTGCTGTGGTGATAGAGATAGTGCGGGTGATTCGTGCCATCGACGCGGCGCACCTGGCCTCCGAACACGTCGGCGTCTTCCGCGGCGAGTCGCGCGAGATGCCGCTCGTTGAAGTCGCCGATCAGTGGGAGATGATCGTATTCACAAAAGGAAACGTGCGTGTAATCGCGGCCCGCGAGCCATGCGGAGATGGTGTGAAAGAGGCGGGTGTAGCTCTGGAATTCGCGCTGGTGATCGACGGTGTGCAGGCGCGGGTCGTCGATGAAGATCTTCGGCTCATGCGCGATGGCGTCGAAATCCTCGCGCCGCCCGCCGCCCGCGACGAGCACGTGCGCGAGATCGAAATATTGCCGCCACCAATCGAGCATCGCCGCGACGCAGGCCGCGGACTGGTGGGTGAGGACGATGTTAAGGACCCTTGGCACAGCGCGGAAAATCCGGAGGCGGGTGCACGGTGAACCCGAGATCCTGCTTCCAATAGGTGAGCCGCGTTTGCGGGCGGAAAACCGGCCGCACGGGCATGTCGAGACCGATCACGATGACGGTTCCTTTCCACGGAAACAGGAATGCGCGGCCGAGATTGGCGCCCGTCTCGGCATCGATGATCGTGGAGCCGCAGGCGCGCAGGATCGTGAGCCCGAGATCGCGGACGATTCTCTTCAGCTTGGTCATGGCGGGGGTTTTGTCACCGGGGCGGCGCGAGTTCAACGACTTTGCCTCAGCCATGCGACAGTTTCCGCCACGCCCTGCTCCAGGCTCACGGGTGGCGGGCCGAGGAGGATGAAGGTCTTGTCGAGATTCACGAGATAGTCGCTGGTCATGCTGCGGACGCGGGAGCTGTTGATATAGAAAGGGCGGTTGATGAGGCGGCTAATGACGTCGCCGACGAGGCCCGCGGCGACGAGGACGGGACGCGGGACGACGCGCGCTTTTTTTCCGCGGAGAGCGAGGGAGAAGGCATTCACCCAGCGCGCGATGTCGCCGGGTTGATCGCCGACGTAGAAGACCTGGCCGTTCACGAACTCGGGGTTGAGGTCGAGGATCTTGCGCATCTGGCGGAGGACATTGCCGACGTATCCGTAGCAGCGCACGACGGGCGCGCCGCCGGGATGCGCGTACCAACCCTTCGCCAGCACGCGCCAGAATTCCCGCTGGTAACGCTGATGCCACGGACCCCAGACATTGGTCGGGCGGACGATCGTCCAGGTGCAGGGCAGCGCGGCGGCGCGGGTGAGTTGCTCGGTGATGACCTTGCTCTGCCCATAGACGGTGACGGGGTGAAAGTCCTCGTCGTGTTTCGGCGGGTAGCCGGGTCCGCAAACGAACTGGCTCGAGGTGATGATGACGCGGCGAATGGAGGGCGTGGCCTTGATCGCGGCGAGCACGTTTCGCGTACCGTCGGTGTTGACGCGGTAGCCTTCCTCCACGGTCGTGTCCTCGACGCAATCGGTGCGCGCCGCGAGGTGAATGACGACCTCGGGGGAAAACTCCGCGAAGGCCGCGGTGAGCGCGGCGGGATCGAGGATGTCGGCTTGCTTCCAAAATGCGCGGTGCTCGGGATTCAGCGGCGGCTGCGGATCGACATTGCAGACCGTGTCGCCGCCCCCGGTGAAAAGGGCGACGGCATTGGTGCCGATGAAGCCGGACGCGCCGGTGAGGAGGATTTTCATGTTGCGGCCGAAGAGGAAAAAGCGCGTGGTGCGAAAAGGAATGATCGTGAACCACCCCGCCCATGCCGGCAACGCGTAAGCCTCGGATCGTCATTGCCGGCCAGGTTCCGCCGCCATATGGCGGGCAGAATGTGATGATCGCACGCATCCTTTCGGAGTTTGCCCGCGCGGAGGATTTTGACTGCGCGCATCTCGCGTTTCATTTCACCCCGGATTTCAAGACGGTGCGGACGGGCAGCGCCGCGAAGGTGTTGGAGTTGGTGAAAGTGATCGGCCGCCTGCTCGCGCTGCGAGTGAGCGGACCGATCGATCTGCTGATTTATCCCGCTGGCGGGCCGCAGACGGTGCCGATCATTCGCGACCTCCTGCTCCTGCCGTGGGTGCTGCTCGCGGCGCGACGGGTGGTGCTGCAATTTCACGCCGCGGGCATCGCGGATCGCCCTCCATTTTGCGCACTGATCGCGCCGCTCTATCGCCGGTGCTTCGCGGCGATCGTGATGACGCAATTCAACCGGCGCGATCCGGAGGCGTGCGGCCTCCGGCGAGTCGAGGTGATTCCGCACCGGTTGCCGGACGAGTTCGATCCCGCGCTCCAGCGCACGGATTCGGCCGTCGTCCGGCTGCTTTACGTCGGGCATTTGTGTCCGGACAAAGGCACGCCGGAATTGCTCCGCGCGTTCAAAGTGGTGGCCGATCGGGACCCCGGGGTCTTGCTCGAACTGGTCGGCGAATGCCTGCCGCCGCTTTCCGAGGAGCAACTCCGCGCCCAAGTGCGCGAGCTCGGGCTGGCCGGGCGGGTCGATCTTCCCGGAGTGCTGACCGGGCGCGCCAAGCTCGAGGCGTTTGGCCGCGCGGATCTGTTCGTCTTCCCGAGCGTCGCGCCGTACGAATCCTTCGGCCTCGTGATGGTGGAGGCGATGATGTGGGGGCTGCCGATCGTGGCGACGGACTGGCGGGGCAATCGCGATGTGCTCGGCGGCGATTTTGAAGGCATCTGCCATCCGGTCGGCGACGATCTCGCGGCTTCCATCGCCACGGCGCTGACCGCGGCCCTTGAAATGATCCGCAGCAAGACGGCCTGGACCGGTCGCAACCGGCAGCTTTTTCTCGAGCGCTATCGCTTCGACGAAGCCGCGTTCCAATATCCGGAACTCGCGCGGCGCTGGCTGGCGCGCGGCGCCTAGCAGGCTGTCGAAAAACTCCGCTGGGTGGATGGCGTCGCTCCGCGCGCCATGCGATGACCGCGCCGCAGGCCCATCTCGGAGAGTGGCGCTGACGCGCGTTTTTGGCATGGCGCGCGGAGCGACGCCATCCACCCGCGTTCAGCGAACATTTCAACCATTGCGGGGGAACCTCTACGCGCGGTTGACCACCGACACGCCGCCGCCGGCGCGCACTTTCACCATCTCGTCGTAGATCCAGCGGTAGGTGATCTCCAGCCCGGCGCGCAGCCGCGTGGAGGGCTCCCAGCCGAAGACTTCCTTGATCAAGGTGTTGTCCGAGTTGCGGCCATTCACACCTTTCGGCGCGGTGAGATTGTAGCGGCGCTCCAGCTTGAGGCCGGCGATGTCTTCCACGATTTCCACGAGCTGGTTGATCGAGACGAGTTCGTTGCTGCCGATGTTGATCGGCTCGACGTAATCGCTCTCCGTGAGCATCTGCGTGCCGTGCAGGCAGTCGTCGATATACATGAAGCTGCGCGTCTGGTGGCCGTCGCCCCAGATTTCGATCTCGTGCTTCCCGGTGAGCCTGGCGTCGATCACCTTGCGGCAGATCGCGGCGGGCGCTTTTTCCCGGCCGCCGTCGTAGGTGCCGAGCGGGCCATAGACATTGTGGTAACGCGCGATGCGGGTCTGGATGCCGAAGTCTTCCCGATAGTGCCGGCACATGCGCTCGCTGAAGAGCTTTTCCCAACCGTAACCGTCCTCGGGCATCGCCGGGTAGGCGTCGGCTTCCTTGAGCGCGGTGACGTTCGGATCGCGCTGTTTGTCGGCGTTATAGACGCAGGCGCTGGAGGCGAAAAAGAAGCGGCTCACTGCGGCTTCGCGCGCGGCGATGAGGAGGTGCGTATTGATCAGCACGCTGAGCATGCAGAGCGCCTTGTTCAGCTCGATGAAGCCCATGCCGCCCATGTCGGCGGCGAGATTGTACACGACGTCGCATTCCTTCACCGCGATCCGGCAATCCTCGAGGTGCTCGAGGTTGAGCTGGAAATTCTCCACCTCATCGAACCGCTGATACCATTCGTCGAGCGGCTTGCGATCGACCGCGCGGAGAGTGACGCCTCCCTGCGCCCGGAGCGCGGCGATCAAGTGACCGCCGATGAAGCCGCCGGCGCCGCAGACGAGGACTTTTTTCATGAAAAGATGGAGAGGAAAAAGGAGCGGCGGCTACTACGCAGCAGGCGAGGGCGTTTCAAGCGGATACTTGCGCAGTCCGAGCAACTGCAGGGCGATCCGCGCGAGAAAGAGCGGGTTGTTGACCAGATACCGCCGGGCCAGCCGCCGGGGCTCGGTCGCCATCCGATAGAGCCATTCGAATCCCGAGCGCTGAATCCAGCGCGGCGCCTGCCGGACCCGGCCGGAGTGGAAATCAAACGCCGCGCCGACCCCGACCATCAGCGAGGTGTGCAGTTTGGGCAGGTATTCCGCCATGAACCGCTCCTGCTTGGGCGTGCTCAGGCCCACCCAGATGACATCGGGCCGGCGGACGCGCACCACTTCGATGAACTCCGCCTCCTCCTGCGGCTCGAGCGGGCGAAAGGGCGGCGTGTAGGTGCCGCAGACGGTCACGCCGGGAAAGCGCTCCTCCAGTCGCGCCTTCAACTCCTCCGCCACGCCGGGCGCGCCGCCGTAAAAGAAATGGCGGCAGGGCCGTTGCTGAGTAGCGGCAAAGAAGGCAAGCATCAGGTCGGGCCCATAAACCCGGCTGACATGCCCACCGATAAAGTGTTTTCCGAGCCAGACCAGCGGCATGCCGTCCGTCGTATTGAGGAAGGACTCGTTCAAGATGCGGCGGAACGCCGGATCGTCCTGAGCCTCCGTGACACCATGCACCCCGGTAACACAGATGTATCCCTTGCGATGCTCGCGGACGGCCTCGAGCATCACGGCCACGGCGGCGTCCAGATTCATCCCGGAGACGGAGACGCCCAAAACGTTAAAACGCGGGATTTCCATGGTCACGATGGATCATTTTACGATGAGAGACTTCAGGGAAGCGGGACATGAAGCCTCGACAATTGCATCGGGGCAATCGTCCATTACAGTGAAACCAATGGTCGCCGCCAGCCGATCTCTCCCCTGCCCACCGCTCCCGCTTTCGGAAGCGCCTGTGCGGCTGCTGGCTTGGTGCCGCCGCGAACCGCTCGCCGCGCTCCTGGTCGCATCCTGCATTGCGGCCCTCGTTTATTTCTTCGGATACTTCAAGATCTTCATCAACGGGACCGAGAGCACCGCCGAGTGGGCGTGGCGGGCATGGAACCCCGAGAATAACCAGGAGCACTCGGCGCTGGTGCTTCCGGTGTCGCTCTTCCTCGTCTGGTATCACCGAGCGAAGCTGGCCGCCGCGCGCAAGGAACCGTGGAATCCCGGCCTGGCCATCGCGGCCTTCGGAGTCGGATGTTTTGTGCTCTCCGCCCGCTCGCTCCAGCCGCGCATCGCGATCTTTGCGCTGCCCGTGATCCTCCTCGGAGCGGTCTCATTTCTGTGGGGTCGGCAGACCGCGCGGGTCGTGCTCTTCCCGTGCGCGTTCCTGCTCTTCATGGTCCCGATCGGGGGGCTCGTTCACGGCACCGTTTCGCTTCAGATCCTGGTCAGTTCCGTCTGCAATGCGCTCGCTTCCTTTGTCGGCATGCAGATCGAGGCCAGCGGCACCACCATCAGGTCCCTCGACGGCGCCTTCAATTTCGAGATCGCCGAAGGCTGCAGCGGCATCCGGTCGCTCATGGCCATGACGACGCTGACCGCGCTCTTCGTGCATCTCACCCAGCGGGAGTGGTGGAAAAAGGGCGTCATCTTTGCCGGTTCGGTCGTCTTCGCCGTGATCGGCAATATCGGCCGCATCTTCACTGTCATCATCTTCGCCAAGTTCGTGAGCCCCCGGATCGCCGGCGGGATTTATCACGACTACTCCGCGTTCATCTTTTTCCCGATCGCGGTGATGGCCATGGTCGGCTTCGCGCATCTCGTGAATCTCGACTGGGGAGCCATTTTTGCCGAACGTGTGGAGGGTCCGGTCGCGCCTGAGATGGAAGTCCCGCACTCCCCGGGCAAGCCCGCAGAACGCAAGACTCCCAGCCCGGTGTCGTATGACTACTAGCCGCCTCGCCATCCTGCTCGCGGTCCTGCTCGGAGGCATGGGCAGCGTGCTTTTGCTCCCCAAGACGCTCTCCTACCAGCCGGTCGGCATCGATCTGTCACTGCCGGAATTTTCCGGCGAATGGTTTGGCCACAACGTGAAGGTCAGCGATCGCGAAATCGGCATCCTCGGGGCCGACACGGAATTCTCCCGGAAGAGCTACACCAATGGCCGCGGCGACGAGATCCAGGTATCGATCGTCCTCAGCGGCCAGGACATGAATACGAGCATCCACCGCCCCGAGCGCTGCCTGCCGGCGCAGGGCTGGACGATCTCGGACAAACACAAGGTGACCGTCCCGGTGCCGGGCGTGGGCGCCGTGCCCACCACTCGGCTGAACAACGTGCGCAACGCCTCGCGCGATGACAAACCCATCTCGATCTACAACGTCAGCTATTACTGGTTTGCCGGCCACACCGACCTCACCGCCTCGCATTTCGACCGCACCTACATCGACATCCGCGACCGCATCCTCCGCGGCTACAATCAGCGCTGGGCCTACATCACCGTCTCCGCGGTGGTGACCGAAAACCTTCAGAAATTTGGCCGCTCCGAAGCGGAGACGAACCGGATGGTCGAGGACTTCATCAAGCGCCTCGTCCCCGTGCTGCACAAGGACTCGCTGAAGCAGGCGTCGTAGCGAATCTTTGACAGGAGATCGCTGGCGGTTGTGATGATATCCGGCAGCGACCACAGAGCCTGCAGCGCGGAGCATTCCAAGAAAAGCCCGTCATTCCGACCGGAGCGGAGCGGAGTGGAGGAATCTCTCGCATCCGCGGGCAGCGGTGGGGCGGATCGTGAGCGCCCCGATGCTCCGCGCCGCCTCCGCCCTCGGATGCGAGAGATTCCTCCACTCCGCT
>JANOAZ010000134.1:0-16412 GCA_031411395.1 Chthoniobacteraceae bacterium | reverse complement strand
CGACATGTTCGAATTCGATGATGCGAGCGGACCGCTGCCCGCAGCAGTTTTTCGATGAGATCGTGATGCTCCGCTTCGAAAGCACCCAGGCGCGGCTTCACCTTGTATTAAGGTTGGTCGTGGCAACCTCCCTCCATTCGTGAAGATCGCATACTGTCTCCTTCCTGCGGCACTCGTCGCGCTCACATCGCTCGTTGCTTTCTCCGCCGATGAGAAGCCTCGCGGTCCCGGCAAAGGTGGACAAGGCCGCGAGGTGCCAATCGACGAACTCGCGAGCCTCTTTCGCACGGACGTGCCGGAGCATGCGCTGGATGTCGTGCTCGGACGACCGACGAGGAATTCAATCACCGCGAGCGTGCTCGCCTATGCGGATCGCGAGGGCATGATCCAATATGGCCCGAAGGCGGGCGAGCCTGACGCGAAGACCACGATGTTTGCGCTGAAAGTTGGCGAACCTGCGGAAGTCGGAATCGCGGGATTGCAGCTGACGAGCCCGCGTGGTCGAACACCATGCGGAAGAAGTACTTTCCGAACCCGATGCCCGACGGCTTCTACACCGGCAATGACGTGAAGCATCCCACGCTCGGCCTGCTCGAAAACTACTACGCGTGGGAATGGGGTGACGCGCGGTTCGTCGCGCTCGATCCGTTCTGGTTCAGCGACGACCGGAAGGGCGACAACTGGTCGCGCACTCTCGGCGAGCCGCAATACCAGTGGCTGAAGCGCACGCTCGAAGGCAGCAAGGCGAAGTTCAAATTCATCTTCCTGCATCACCTCGTCGGCGGCGCGACGCCCGAGGGCCGCGGCGGGTCGGAGGCCGCGCCCTTCTACGAATGGGGTGGAAAGAATCAGGATGGCACCGATGGCTTCGAGGAACGCCGACCAGGCTGGGCGATGCCGATTCATCAGCTCCTCGTGAAGCATGGCGTAAACATCGTCTTCCACGGCCATGATCACATTTTCGCGAAGCACGATCTCGACGGCATCGTCTATCAGGAGGTGCCGCAGCCGGGGAATCCACCGCGGGGCGACCCGGACACCGTCCCTCGGAGCGCGGCGGAATATGGCTACGTGAGCGGAAAGATCCTCGGCGCTCCGGGCTACATGCGCATCACCGTGGCGCCGGACAAAGTGACCGCCGACCTGGTGCGCTCGTATCTTCCGGGGCAGGAGTCTGCCGGGCGCAAGAACCGCGACGTGGCATTTTCCTACTCGATCAGCGCTCCGGCAGCCCGGAAGTAACTCACCCTTAAAAATCCCACCCCCATGCAAACGAGACAACCTGCACTAGTGAGCCCGACGCAAAAACCAACGCGAGCCGGGCGGCCACGCCTGACGCGATCGATGGGCGCATTCCTCGCGGTTGTTTTGGCCTGCTTCAGCCTCGCTCGCGCGGTCGAAGCGGCCGGGACTGCTGCGCCGAACTTCCTCATCATCTTCGTCGATGACCAGGGCTGGAGCGGCACTTCGGTGCCGATGATGCCGGGCAAGGACTTCAGCCGCACCGCGGGCTTTCAGATGCCGAATCTCGATCGGATCGCCGCGCAGGGCATGGTCTTCTCGCAGGGCTACGCCAGTCACCCGAAGTGTGAATGTTCGCGCGCCGCGCTGCTCATGGGTCGCAGCACCACCAGCCTGAACGCCGTCACCAAGCAATCCCGCAACTGGAACGCGCCCGCCAGCGACTCGCTCGCGAATACCCTCAAGCGCGCCAACTCCGCCTACCGCGCCGCGCACTTCGGCAAGTGGCAGTGGGCGCAGACGCCGGAGTCCATGGGCTACGATGCCAGCGACGGCATTACCATGAATGAGGACGGCGACTCGCGCGATCCCGAGGACCCGAAACAATCTTTCGGCCTCACGCGCCGCGCGAAGGCTTACATGGAAAAGCAGGTGAAGGAGGCACACCCATTTTACCTCCAGATCTCCTACTACGCCGTGCATCAGCAACCGCAGGCGCTCGCCTCCACGCTGAAGAAGTACGAGGGCGCGGGCGGTGGCGGTGGACGCGGCAAAGGCGGGGGGCCAGTCGTCGCCGCGATGACGGAGGATCTCGATACCTGTATTGGCGTCCTAATGAAGGATCTCCAGGCGCTAGGCATCGCGAAGAACACTTACATTATCTATATGTCAGACAATGGTGGCCGCTCCGAGGCACTCAAGGGCGGCAAGGCGCTCTGCGACGAAGGCGGCCTCCGCGTTCCGCTCATCGTGCACGGGCCAGGCATTCGCGCCGGCACTTACTGCAATGAGCCGGCCATCGGCTACGACATCCTGCCCACCGTGCTCGACTTCGCCGCGCCCGGCTCTGCGCTGCCGCGGGGTGTGGAAGGGGGAAGCTGGAAACCGATCCTGATGGATGGCGGCGCCGGCAAAGTGCAGCGCCCCATCGACCGGCTCGTCTGGCACCACGATGTCGAGATCGAGCACCCGCAGACAGCGCTGCGCAAAGGCAACTTCAAGCTGCTGCACTACTGGGATACGAAGGAGGACTTCCTCTACGACCTCTCCGCCGATTTCGGCGAGCGAAACAACCTCGCGACGGCAAAGGCCGCCGTCACCGCGCAGTTGCTCACCGAACTCAAGGCGCACGTCCGCGCAGGCCTTGGCGAACAAAAATTTGCCGCGCTGGAAAGTGGGAAGTTCGAACCCGGCGGCCGACCGCCGCGCGGCGTGGGCAAAGGAAAAGGCGGGCCTGGCAAACGCCCGCCGCCGCAGTGATTCGCTGAAGGAACCGCGACCCTTCGATGAAAACGCCTCACGGCATCGTCATGCCTGCCTTGCTCGCGGGCGACTTCACCTTGTCGCCTTCCACTCCACCGCGAAGGTGTGAAAGTCCGCCGTCCAGTTGTCTTTGAAGAGAGCCTGCTCATCGGCTTCCGGCTCCGTTTTCCCGGACCCTTCAGTTGAAGCGCCACCTGCTCCGGCGCCATCGCGAGGATGCACGATCCGCGGCTCAGGCGCGGACTTTAGGATTGTCAACCGACAGGGCGATGTTTACGAGCGGACCCATGTTCGAGGTGTGTCGTCGTGTCGTTGCCCTGTGTCTCATGCTTTGGCCGCTTGGGATTTACGCCCAGAGCGCCGCGCCGGGGGGCGCAGCGGTGGTGGTGGAAAAAGAAAACGTGGTCGAGGCGCAGGCCCGTGGTGTCGCATGGAAGCCGGCGAGCATCGGGCTGCCGCTGGCGATCCGGGATCGGCTGCGCACTGGGGAATTCAGCCGCGCGGCGGTGCGCTTCACCGATCTCAGCATGCTCCGCGTGGACGAACTGACCACGATCGAAATCTCCCCACCGATCGCCACGGGTGGAAAACAGACGCTCGATGTAAAGCGCGGCGGGACCTATTTTTTCAGCCGGGACAAAGCGCAGGAAATCGAGATCCGCACCCCCGCGGCGAATGGGGCGTTGCGCGGCACCGAGTTCGAACTGCGCGTCGCGTCGAACGGCCGGACGCGGCTGACGATGTTCGACGGGGAAGTGGAGCTGGGTAACGCGCAGGGCAGCGTGCGCCTGCGCAGCGGCGAGCAGGCCGTGGTGGAGGTGGGCCGCGCGCCGCGCAAGACGGCGGTGATCGAGGCGGTGAACATCATTCAATGGTGTCTCTATTACCCCGCCGTGCTCGATCCGGCGGAACTCGGGATCACCGCGAGCGGGCAAAAGTCTCTCGACGCGTATCGGTCCGGCGACCTGCTCGGCGCGCTCGAAACGCATGGAGCAAAACGTGGTGCCGGAACGACAGCCGACCGGCTCTTTCGCGCAGCGCTGATCCTGTCCGTGGGCCAGGTGGACAAGGCTCGCGCGGCACTCGCCGGCGTGCCGACCAGCGACTCGCGCCGCCAGGCGATCGAGCAGATGATCGCGGCGGTGAAGCTCCAGCCGTGGCCGCGCGCCGGCGAGCCGCGAACGAGCAGCGAATGGATGGCTGAATCCTACCATCTGCAATCACGCAGCGACCTCGAAGGAGCCCTGCGCGCCGCGCGCAAAGCGACGGAACTGTCCCCGGAATTTGGCTACGCCTGGGCTCGGGTCGCGGAACTCGAGTTTTCCTTCGGCCGCACTTTGAAGTCGATGAAAGTGCTCGAGCGCGCGCTCGAACTCGCGCCGGCGAATGCCCAGGCGCACTCCTTGCAAGGATTTCTCTTCAGCGCCGAAAACCGCATGGGCGCCGCTCGACGCTCCTTTGACAAAGCGATCGAACTAGACGGCGCCCTCGGCAACGCCTGGCTCGGCCGCGGCCTCACCTTGATCCGGCAAAACCGCGAGGAGGAAGGCCGCCGCGACCTCCAAACCGCCGCCGTGCTCGAACCCAATCGCTCCATCCTCCGCAGCTACCTCGGCAAAGGCTTCAGCCAGGTCGGCATCAACGAAAAAGCCAACCTGGAATTCGCCCGCGCGAAGGAACTCGACCCCCGCGACCCCACGCCGTGGCTCTACTCCGCGATCCAGCGCAAGCAGGAGAACCGCTACAACGAAGCCATCGACGACCTGGAAAAGTCCGTCGCCCTCAACGACAACCGCCGCGTGTACCGCTCCGAGTTCCTCCTCGACCAGGATCGCGCGGTGCGCAGCGCGAACCTGGCGGCGATTTATCAGAATAACGGGATGGCCGAGCAGAGCGTGCGCGAGGCGGTGCGTGCCGTGGATCGCGACTACGGAAATGCGCCTGCGCACCTGTTTCTGGCGAATAGCTACGACGCCCTTCGCGATCCAAACCGGGCACTCTTGCGCTATGAGTCAGCTTGGTCCGGCGAGTTGTTGCTCGCTCATATGCTCTCGCCGGTCGGCGGGGGACCTTTGTCACAAAATGTATCCGAGCAGGAGTATTCAAAGCTCTTCGAGCGCAATGGATTGGGTCTCAGCTCGGTTACGGAATATCTGAGTGACGGGCGTTTTCGCCAGATAGGATCGCAATATGGGATCGCGGGTAACGTGGCTTATGCCCTGGATGCGGAGTATTACTACGACAACGGTCTTCGGCCTAACAGTAAGATCTCGAGGTTCGAAGGTTTCGGCACTTTCAAGCTTCAGCTTGGTCCGCAGGATAGTGTCTTTCTTCAAACCAAGTACCAGGACACACAAGCAGGTGATGTCTTTCAGCGCTACGACCAGGCTGAGGTCGGACGCGAGACTTCGATCGAGGAGCCCGGCACGACCGGGGGCTTGGTCAAGAAAGTCACCAAAAATGCTCCGGCTCTGACTCAAGACTTCCGCGAATTGCAGGAGCCTTCGCGCCTGCTTCTCGGTTGGCATCACGAGTGGAGTCCCAAGAACCACACGTTGCTCCTGCTCGGGCGGCTCGCCAATGACCAGGTGCTCACGGCCGATCAGGTAGCCTTCAACGGTGTGATCCGCGACATTAGCTTGTTGGTGCCGCCTGGACCTTACGACGGAGTGTTCGACGGAACCCTCAATCTCAATGCGCCTTACTTCGCCGGCCTGGGCGCCTTTGCCGGCAAAGGACCGATTCGCGGCGCGGGGGAATTTGCCTTCGATTTAGATTATCGCTCCAACTTCGAAATCTACACTGCCGAGCTGCAGCAGATTATCACCGCGGGGCCGGAGTCTTTGATTCTGGGTGGAAGATATCAGCGAGGCAAATTCGAGACGCATGTGCGTCTCTCCAACGTTGCCAATGGCACGGACCCCGACACCGCACTCTATTTCCCCGGAGAGACCATTCGGCAGGATGTGACGGTCGATTTCGAAAGAATCACCCTCTATGCGCAGAATGTCTTTCGCATCGCCTCGTGGTTGTCGCTCACCGGCGGCGTCACTTATGATGCGCTGAAATATCCGGATAACTTCCGCTGGCCGCCGATCAACAGCCGGCAATCGGCGCTGCATGAAGTCTCCCCGAAAGCGGGCGCGGTCTTGCAGCCTTGGTGGGGCGCAACCCTGCGCGCAGCCTATAGCCAGGCGATCAGCGGGGTTAGCTTTGACGAAAATATCCGGCTCGAGCCGACGCAGGTCGCCGGTTTTCTACAGACCTATCGTGCGATCGCTTCGGAGGCGGTGGTAGGCTCGGTCGCCGGAAGTTACTACAAACTCGCGGGCGCCTCCTTTGAACAGAAGCTGCCCACCCGCACCTACCTAGGGGTGGAGTATAACGTCCTCCAGCAGGACTTTGACCGCACCGTGGGGATCTTCGATGACTTCGCCTATGCCACTCTGCCGCTGGGCACGGTTCCCTCTTCGATTGCGGAAAAAAACATCTACCGGGAGGATGTGCTTACCGCCACGATTAACCAATTGATCGGCAACGAGTGGTCGCTGGCCGCGCGTTATCGCTACACTCACTCCAAGCTGCAGCGACAACTGGCGGGATTCGATGACAGCGCGGCCTCGGGTTTCAAGATTGACGATGAAGTATTGAAGCGCGCCAACCGACTGCGATCGGTGGTGGCTCAGGCGCGCCGCCACACTGAGGCAAACTTCCACGAGGTGAGCTTGCTGGCGCTTTACAATCATCCCAGCGGACTCTTCCTGCGCGGCGAGGCGAACTGGTATGGGCAGGACAACGACTCGTTCGTCCGCCGCGCGGTGCTGCCGCTCTCGGGCTCCGTGCCGCAGGATAAGTTGCGACCGCGGATCAAGACGCAAAATCTTGGCCTGGCCGGCGATGAGTTTTGCCAGTTCAACCTGCTGGCGGGATACCGCTTCTGTCGGAATCAATGCGAGCTGACCCTTGGGTTATTGAATGTCACGGGCGAAGACTATCGGCTTGATCCTTTGTCGCCGTATTTGGAGTTGCCTCGCGACCGGACGCTCTTTGTGCGTTGCCGGCTCACATTTTGATGAACGTGGGCGCGAGTTATCGCTGCGGAAGAACGTGGTGTTTTTCTGTTGCACATTTCAGGCGAGCAGGAACAGGATCGCTCCCATGAGGAAATCGCACGTGCTACTTGTCACTCTTGCTTCTCTGTTCGCCGCCGGCTGTCATCATTTCCAAAGCACACCGCCCATCAGTCACGTGATTCGTGGCCACGCCGCGGTTGTGGGTTGTGTTCCAGCCCAAACCGCGCCCGGCACCGGCTCGTTAAAGGTCGATTTCCGCAGCCCCCTCGATGCGTCTCACGAGACGGTTTACTATACCGGCGATGAGTGGGAGAAGGTAGGCGATCCGGCGTTGGAGCTAAAAACCGGGTGTTACAACGTGCAGTTTGCCGCGGTAAAGACCGGCGATCTGCCGCCAAAGACATTGCCAAATGTTCACGTCCGTGAAGGTAAACAGACCAAGGTTCAAATCACCTACAGTTGGAGGCGGCGGTGAATGAACTTCGCCAGGGTGCAATCTATCGATCGTCTGCCGATTCGTTAACCTATACGCTCACATGAATGCATTGACTCATTACTTCACGAAGGCCGCTGCGATCATGGCAATCGTCCTCCCAAGCGCCGCGGCCATGGCTGACTCGGGAGGGCGGACGCCATTGCGACCGCAAACAGGCGGTGGTTCCGCTCTTAAGAAAGGAAAGATGCTTATTTATTACAAGCTCGCGAGCGACCGAAAGAATCACCGGACTTTATATAACGTGGACAACCTCAAGGTGGGCGGCAAACTCAAGTGGACCGATGTCGCGCTCTCTACCGCCTCGCCGTTCGGGGTATTCGAGGGGGAGCATACCGTGCAGTTCTGGGCTACCAAAGCGACCGATACGGCGCCCCCGCCTTTGCCGCTACCAGTCGTGCAGGTTGATGCAACAAAGCTGGTGAAGATCGAAGTCTTCTACACGCGGTCTGGCTCGATGAGCGGCAAACAGGTAGTGCCGCTCAAGAAGCGTTAGGCCTCCTCGACAGCCGCGCCGCCATGAAGGAAGGCGCTCGACGCGGCACAATCTTGTGAGCAAGCCCGGGCTCGGCCGTTTTATTGAAGGCAGTCCGCGCGCGCGGCGCCGCCTTCTCTCCCTGCTGGGCGGTCTGCTCGGCGCGGCTCTCGTGGCCGCGATGGGTGCGGTGTTGATCCGGGCGTCACTTGCGGCCGGGACCGAAGGGGTACGGAAGCGAACTCGGTCGGCATGGATGGTCGTGGCGTTTTCGGAAGGACTGGCGCGGCTGAGTTACGACTTGCTCTTCGTGCTCCGCGGCTCGGTGCCGCCGGCCGAGGCATGCATCGTTTACTTTGACGAAGGCTCCGCGCGCGCCTTGGGAGAGCCCCTCGATCCGTGGAATCGCGCATTGCACGCGCGGTTGGTGCGGCGCCTCACCGCCGATGGGGCGCGCGCCGTTTTATTCGATATCGTCTTTTCCGACCCCTGGCCGGTTCCCGCGGTGGATGAAGAGTTCGCCGCGGCGCTCAAAGAGAACGGCCGGACCTTCCTCGGGGCCGCGCTGGAGCTCGACGAAGGTCGCATCGGCGCGATCCAGCAGCGGACCATTCCGCCGACCGCGCTGCTGCGCCGTGCGGCGGCGGGCTGGGGTTTGCTGGCCTTTCGTCCTGTGGATCCCGACTACGCTGTGCGGCGCATCTATCCCGGCCTCGAAACGGTGCCCACTGCAACTTGGGTAGCGGCCGGTAAGCTGGGCGCACGACTCCCGCCGCAGGCGGCGGACGCCTCGCGACGGCCATGGATGAACTACTACGGACCGGCGGACCACTTCCTCAGCGTCAGCTACGAAAGAGCCCTTGCTCCGTTGGCGCTGCCGCCCGACTTTTTTCGCGATCGTATCGTAGTGGTCGGTGGGCGCTCGACGCTCGGCGCGTTGCGCATGGGCAAGGATGATTTTCGCAGTCCATACGGAGTATTGGGCGGCGACTTCTGCAAAGGACCGGAAGTGCACCTCACAGCGCTGCTGAACCTGCTGCACGGAGATTGGCTCGAGCGCGTCTCGCCCCCGCGGGAGATCGGCCTGGCGTTGCTGTTTGGCGCCCTGCTGGGCGGAAGCTTGGGCTGGCTGCGGCCGCACTTCGCGGTGCTCGGCGCGGCGATCGCATTCGCGGGCGTGCTGGCGATCGCCACTTGGCTGATCGTCGCAGAGGGTCTCTGGTTTTGCTGGGGCGTGCTCGCTTTCGTGCAGGTGCCGGTGGCGCTCATTTGGGCGGTCGGCACTCGTTACTTCATCGAGGAGCGGCGGCGTAATGCGCTGCGGGATGCGTTCGCCCACTATCTATCGCCCCGCATGGCGGATCAGATCGCCGATGCCGACTTCGATCTGTCACTGGGCGGGACGGTGGTGGAGGCGACGGTGATGTTTACCGACCTGGAGAATTTCACTCCGCTCTCGGAGGAACTCGGCAAACCTGAGTTAATCTCGGAAATCCTGACCACTTACTTCACGCAGACGACCGGACACATCCTCGAGAACGACGGAACGATCGTTAAATATCTCGGCGACGCCGTGCAGGCGGTGTGGGGCGCGCCGCTTCCGGATGCGGACCATGCGCGCAAGGCGGTGTTCGCGGCCTGGCGGCTGCACGAGGCCTCGGTGATGGAGGTCCAGGGGCATCCGCTGCGCACCCGCATTGGCGTGAACACCGGTATGATGTTGTCGGGGAATCTCGGCTCGGCGCAGCGCTTCGACTACGCGACAACCGGCGACGAGGTGAACTTCGCCTCACGACTCGAGGGCCTGAACAAATACCTCGGCACTCATGTGCTGATCTCCGACAGCGTGAAGGAGCGTGTCGGCGATGCGTTTTTCCTCCGGTGTGTCGGTGAGTTTCGCGTCGTGGGGAAGAAGGCGGCTCGCGTCATCTACGAACTCCTCGGCCCCGAGCCTGCATCGGAGCGCCACCTGTGGATTGAAAGTTTTGCGCGCGGCCTCGATGCTTTTCGTGCGGGTGACTTCACGGCCGCCGAGGCCGCGATGCGCGAGACGATTGCGACTCGCGGCGCCGACGGACCTTCCAGCTTCTATCTGGAACGCATCGACGGCCTTCGTGACTCGGCTCTGCCTCCGGATTGGAAAGGCATCGTGGAATTGAGTGCGAAGTGACGCGCCGAGATCGGAGGCGCGGGATCGCATTCATTGAAATCGGTGATTGCCCCAATGCGCGCGACTATGCGAGCAGCGTGGCATGACCGACGCCATCGTGATCCTCGACGCCTTCACCGCCAACCCTGGCGACCTCGATTGGGACGCGTTGGCGGCGCTCGCCCCGCTGCAAATCCACGACCGCTCGGAAGGCGGCGAGATCGTCGCTCGGAGCGCCGGGGCGACGGTGGTGCTCACCAACAAGACACCGATTTCCGGGAAGACGATCGACGCGCTTCCGGAGTTGCGTTACATCGGCGTGCTCGCGACGGGTTATAACACCGTGGACGTGGCCGCGGCGCGGGCGCGTGGGATCGTGGTGAGCAATGTGCCGGCCTACGGAACGCCGAGCGTGGCGCAGGTCGTCTTTGCGCTTCTCCTCGAACTAACCCATCGCACGGGACACCACGCGAATGCGGTGCGGGAGGGGCGGTGGTCTGCATGCCCGGACTTTTCGTTCTGGGATTTTCCGCTCGTGGAGTTGGCGGGGCGCACGTTCGGGGTGGTCGGCTACGGGCAGATCGGCCGCGCGGTGGCGCGCATTGCGGCGGCCTTTGGGATGAAAGTGATCGCGACGAAGAGCGATGATCGCGAGGGGCGCGACGGGGAGGTGGAGTTGGTGAAAATGGACACGCTTTTCCAGGAGGCTGACGTGATCTCGCTGCATTGCCCGCTCACGCCGAAGACGCAGGGACTCGTGAATGCAGAGCGGCTCGGGCGGATGAAATCCAGCGCGCTGCTGATCAACACCGGACGCGGTCCGCTGATCGTGGAGAATGACCTCGCCGCCGCGCTGAATGCGGGGCGGATTGCGGGCGCGGGCCTGGATGTGCTCTCGGTCGAGCCGCCGCCTCCGGGCAATCCGCTCTTCACGGCGAAGAACTGCCTGATCACTCCGCACTTTGCGTGGGCGACACGCGAGGCGCGTGCGCGCTTGATCCAGACTGCGACGGAAAATGTGCGCGCGTTCCTCGCCGGCACGCCGCGCAATGTGGTGAACTGATCACGCCGCGCTCCGCAGGATTTCGAGAGGCGGGTGGCGGCATACCCCGCGGCTGAGGGCGAGACCGCCGAGGATGGCAAGCGCCGTGGTCGCGACAAATGCGCTGACGACGAGCAGTGGATCGGGCCAGGGCGGAGCCTTGAAGACGAAGACGGCGAGGGCGGTATTGGCGGCGAGGGCGAGGAGCAAGCCGGCGAGCGCGGAGAGCGCGCCGAGGGTGGCGTATTCGATGATCAGGATGGTGCGGACTTGTGACGCGGAGGCGCCGAGGGTGCGCAGGAGAATGCTTTCGCGGAGGCGCTGATCGCGGCCATTGAGCAGCGTGCCGACAAGGATCGGCAGCCCCGCGAGGACGGTGAAACCGGCGAGCACGGAGATGACGCGGGAGATTTTTTCGAGAATGCCGCGGACGGTTTCGAGGACCATGGTGAGGTCGATGGCGGAGACATTCGGGAACTGCCGGACCAACGTGCGCTGGAGGTCGCCGGACGATGTGCCGGGCGGGACGCGGGTGGTGATGACGTGGAAGCCGGGCGCGGATTCGAGCACTCCCGGCGGGAAGATCATGAAGAAGTTCAGGTTGAACCGGCTCCAATCGACCCGGCGCAAGCTGGTGACCCGCGCGCGAATCGGGACGCCTTGCACGTCGAGGACCAGTTCGTCGCCGAGGTTCACCCGCAGATCGGCGGCGATTTTTTCCTCGAGCGAAAGTGGCACCGGTCCGTGCGGATCGGATAGGCGCGTGAACCATTCGCCGGCGACCAGCGTCTCGGTGGCGTTCAGGCGATCTCGATAGCTGGAGCGAAATTCGCGCTGGAGCACCCACTTCGGGATGCCGCCTTGCTTTTCCAACTCCCGCACCGCGACCCCGCGCACGGACTGAATGCGCATCGTGACCATCGGCGCATCTTCGAGGAGTGGGAGGCGCAGCTCTCCGATTACCGCGCTCACACCTTCGACCTGATCGGGTTGGACATCGACGAGGTAGATGTTCGGGCTTTCGGCAAATTGCGCGAGCGTGAGGCGTTGGGTGAGGAGATTCCCCGCGAGCAGGATGGTGAGGATGAGGAACGTGCCGAGGCCGAGAGAAAGGAGAAAGAGCAGCGTCTGATTGTGCGGGCGGTGGAGATTGGAAATGCCCTGCCGCAGCAGATACGGCCATGCGGGGCGGACGACGCGACGCGCCGCAAAGATGAGTCCGCGGGCCACCGCGACGAGGGCCGCGAAGGCGATGCCGAGGCCGGAGACCATGCCGAGGGCGCGCTTCCAATCCGAGGAGTTGAGCACGGCGACCAGCACAAGCAGGCCGGCCAGGAGCAGGTAAACCGGCCACGCGCGCGGACCGCCCGCGGTGCCATCGAGGGCCGCGCCATCGCGGAGGGTGGCCGCGGGCGAGACCCGGCGCACGCGGAGCAGCGGCAGCAATGCAAAGCCACAGCACACGGCGAATCCAGCCGCGGTGGTCTGCGCGACGACCCGCCACTCCGGCGCGGGATCCACGGCGATGGGCAGACTTTCGCGGAAGAAAACGAGCACGCCGGTGTGGAGCGCGATGCCGAGGGCCGCGCCCAGTCCGGTGCCGAGCAGTCCGAGCGCGATCGCCTGCGCAAAGTAGATGGCGAAGGCGTGGTCGCCCGGGCAACCAAGGCAGCGCAGGATTGCGACCGTGGGAACGCGCCGGCTGACGTGCGCATGGATGGCTCCGGCGACCCCAATCGCGCCAAGGACGAGCGCAACGAGGGCGATGATGCCGAGGAATTGCTGAAAATTTTCGAGGGCGTCGCCGAGCGTTTCGCGGCGGTCGTCCGGTGTCTCCAGCCGCCACGGGGCATCGCGAAAGTCGGTGCGGATGGCGCGCTTCGTCTTCTGCGGATCAGTGCCGGCGGGCAATTCGAGATGCAGGTGGTGAAAGGCGAGGCTGGTCGCACCGAGCAGGCCGGTGCGGGCGAGGTCGGCCAGGCGGACGTAGGCCTCCGGCGCGAAGCCGCTGAAGCGGCTGCTGCGCGGCGCGGGTTTGGTGACCACGCCGAGGATCGGCAACTCGATCGATCCGAGTTTCACCTTGTCGCCGATCTTCGCCTTGAACTGATCGAGCAACGCGGGTTCGAGCAGGATGCCCGGCGCGGAATGAAGCCGCTGCCAAGCATCCGCGGGCGTCGTCCCGACCCGGCCGTAGAATGGATACTCGCCATCCAACCCGCGCACTTGCACCAGTCGCGCGGCGTCGGCCGTCGGAAAGTAGAGCATCGAGGAAAAGCTCGTCTCGTGGCTGATTCGTTTTGCACGCCCTGCGAGATTCGCCGCGGCGTCGGCGGCAATCGGCTGGCGTGAGGAGACCTGGAGATCGGAGCCGAGCAAGGACTTCGCCTGCGTCTCGATGCCTGTTTGCACGGTGGCCTTGAGCGAATGAATCGCGACCAGCGCGGCAATCCCGGAGACGATCGCGAGCGAAAAGATCGCGAGCCGCCCGCGCTGCGTGCGGCTGTCGCGCCAGGCCATGCGCCAGGTCCATGGATGCGCGAGCGCTTTAAAGAACGGCATGCTCCTCCTCGGCGACAATCGCGCCCGCGCGCATCTTCACCACCCGCCGCGCCCGGGCAGCGAGCACGGGATCATGGGTCACGAGCACGAGCGCTGTGCCGGCCTCGCGATTGAGTCGGAAGAGCATCTCCACGATGGGTTCGCTCGTCTCCGCGTCGAGGTTTCCGGTCGGTTCATCGGCGAAGAGAATTCGCGGGCGATGAATGAAAGCGCGAGCGATCGCCACGCGCTGCTGTTCTCCGCCGGAGAGCTGGAGCGGGTAATGTTCGAGGCGATCCGCGAGCCCGACCTGCGCGAGGATTTCAGCCGCTGCCGAGTGCCGGCCGAACTCACCGCGGAGTTCCAGCGGGACGAGCACATTCTCGATCGCGGTCAGCGTTGGGATGAGTTGGAAATTTTGAAAGACGAAGCCGACGAGACGATTGCGCAGCGCAGCCCGCGCGTCGTGATCGAGTGTTTCGAGCACCTGACCATCGAGCAGCACAGAGCCCGAGGTGGCGTCGTCGAGCCCCGCGCAGAGGCCGAGGAGGGTCGTCTTGCCGCTGCCCGAGGGACCGATGATCGCGCAGCTATCGCCGCTTCCGATGGTGAGATTGATATCGCGCAGAACGGTCAGCTCGTGTCCCGCGCTGCGGTAGGTCTTGCGCAATTCACGCACCTCGAGGATGGGCGGTTTGACACCGCCCGCCGTGGACTCGACGATGGGCGCAGCAGAGACCTGATCCGGAACAAATGAATTCATTGAGGGCATTGACGCGATTGCTTTGGCTGTGGACGAGCGCGGCACTGTGGGCTGCGGACACTCTCACTGCAAACGCCGCGGAGACCCCGCGCGGACGCGTCGTGATTCTCGGCGACAGCATCACCGCCGGCTACGGCCTCGATCCCGCTGAAGCCTACCCTGCCCTGCTCCAGGAGAAGATCGACGCGGCGGGGCTGCCCTTCACGGTCGTGAATGCAGGCGTGAGCGGCGACACGACCGCGGGTGGAGTGCGGCGAATCGACTGGGCGCTCGGCGCGGGCGCGGACGTGCTGGTCATCGCGCTCGGCGGCAATGACGGCTTGCGCGGCATATCGCCAAAGGAGACCGCTGAGAATCTCGCGGGGATCATCCAGCGGGCGCGGGCGAAATTGCCGACGATCGATGTGATCATCGCGGGAATGGAGATGCCGTCGAACCTCGGGCGCGAGTTCACCGAATCGTTTCGGAGCATCTTTCCCCGCGTCGCGGCAGAGAGCCACGCGGTGCTGATTCCGTTCCTCCTCGAAGGGGTGGGTGGCGCGGGGGAGTTCAATCAGGCAGACCTGATCCACCCGAACATTGAGGGACAAAAGCGCGTGGCCGGGAATGTGTGGAAAGTTTTGGAGAAGGTGCTGCGGGGCCGCGCGGCGCGGTGAGTATTGCCGGTCCGCGATCTTGATCGAGAAAGTGCCCCTTCGGATTTCCCCACTCCGGGGCGTCCTTTTTGCTCCCTTATCGTTCGCATTTCGGGAACTCGCCCCCAACCCGGTCGCTCCCCACTCGTGAATATCCTGCACAAATTCAGAACCGATGATCGCGCCTCCGCATCTTCCTCGACGGCTGCCGCCACCGTGGAACCGTCGGAAGCCGCGCCGCGGATTCTGCTCGTCGGCGAAGAATTCGCCTGGCTTCCCGAGGGCGCCATTCTCGCCGGACGAAACGTCGTTCACACCACGAACAAGGAAGACGCCGCCGCGCTCCTCGCTTTGGAATCCTTCGATGGCCTCATCGCCGGTCTGCCGGAGATCGACGGGAACCTCTCTCTCCTGGACATCGCCTGGAGGACCCAACCCGCTCCCGCTTGCGGCCTGCGCGCAAACGCAGCAAAGGTCGCCCACCTGGTGCTCCCGCATCCCATCATCCCCGCCACACAATCAATTGACGTCCTCGACGACCTGGTGCGCACCATGTTTGCCACCGCCCGCTGGAATGCCGACCCCGCCTTCGTTTGCCTGAAAGCCCAGGTCCGCAAAATTCCCGCACTTTCGACACTCTACACACAGATCACCGCCGTCCTGCAGAAGGAACACAGCTCGCTCCAGGACCTCGCCGACCTCATCGCTTGCGAACCCGCCGTCAGCGTCAGGATTCTCCAGGCCGTCAATTCCGCCGCCTTCGTCCTGCGCCAGCCCGTCACCTCCATCCGCGACGCCTCGAACTTCCTCGGCGTCCAGCGACTGCACGCGATCGTCCTTTCCACCAGCCTCATGTCCCAGTGCGACGTCTCGCGCTGCCGGCTCTTCATCCCCGAGATTTTCGAGAAACGCAGCCTTCAGATTGCCAACTGGTCTGCCCGCATCGCCATTGGCGAGACCCGCGACCGCCGCCTCGGCGAGCTCGCCTTCACCGCGGGCCTGCTCCATCAATTCGGAGCCCTCCTCCTCGCGGCCAATCTCCCCGAAAGCTACAGCGAAGTCCTGCGCCTCGCCGCCTCACAAAACGTCAGCGTCGCCAGCGCCGAGCGCCAGACCTACGGTGTCACCCAGGCCGAACTCGCTGCCTTCCTCCTCGCCTCGTGGAATATTCCCTTCGCCATCGTGAATGCAGTGGGCTTCCACGCCCAGCCTTCATCGTCGGAAGAGGATACCTTCAGCCCGCTCACCGCCGTCCACCTTGCTACCGCGATCGATAACCAGATCGCCACCGGTGTGGGGGACTTCGATCGCGCCTACCTCGGACGCCTGCATCTCCTCCCGAGGCTCGATCACTGGACGCGCACGCTTACCGAAGGGGCCTAAGTCTCTCTGGACGCGGCTGCGGGCACGGTTGCGATGAAGTTGCGCAGGATGCCGAGGCCGACGGCCTGGCTCTTTTCCGGGTGAAACTGCACCGCGGCGACACGGCCGCGAGCCGCCGCGGCGGCGAAGCTTTC
>JANOAZ010000133.1:0-4190 GCA_031411395.1 Chthoniobacteraceae bacterium | reverse complement strand
GGGGGGGGGGCGCCCCCCCCGCGGCGGCGCCCGGGCCCCCCAACTCGCTTGTGGGGGGGGGCCCCGCCAATGGGGGTTTTGGCCGCTCCCGGGGGAGCCCGCGGATGCGCGCCTCTCAGCCCAGCGCGGCGAGGAGTGCGTCGGGAGAAACGAGTTGTTCCTCGCGGGTCGCGAGCGTCTTGAGTTTCACCTGCGGCCATTCATCGCCGATCAGCACCGCTCGGGTGGCGCCGAGTTGCTCGGCGGTCTGGAATTGTTTGCCAACCTTCGCGGCGGCGAGCGGGAAATCGACCCGCTGGCCGGCTTCGCGCAGAAGCTGGACGAGCGCGAGTGCGTCGGGCCGGCGTTCCTCCTTGGCGATGATGACGTAGATGTCGCAGGCGTGTTCGCGCTTCAGCCAGGCGTCGCGCTGAGCGGCCGCGGCGGGCAGTCCGTCGATGAGATTTGCGAGCACCACGTCGCCCATCCCGAAGCCGAGCGCGGGCAGGTCCACCTTCGCGTCGCTCATCAGGCTCAGCAGCTTGTCGTAGCGTCCGCCCCCGGCGAGCGCGCGCTCGTTTTTGCTGCGGTCGAAGACTTCAAAGACCACGCCCGTGTAGTAGGCGAGGCCGCGGACGATCGCGTAGTCGATCTCGATGTAGCCACCGAGGCCGCGCGCGCCGAGATCATCGAGGATGGGCGCGAGTTCGGCGGTCGGTGTCTTGCTTCGCATGAAATCGAGCACGCCCTGCGCGGTGAGTCCAAACTTGCCGAGCAGCGCGTCAGTTTTCTCCGGCGGAGTGCGCTCGGCCTTGTCCACGATCTGGAAGAACTCGTATTCGTCCTCCGGCTTGCCGCCCGCATTGGCAAAGAACTGCTGCCACGCGGTGCGGCTGCTCAGGCGCACCACGAAATCCGCCTCGGTAAGAGCGAAGGCGCGCAGCGTGTCGATAAGCACGGCGACCATCTCGGCATCCGCCGCGGGCGAGGCTTCGCCGATGATGTCGCAGTTGAGCTGGTAGAATTCACGGAGCCGGCCGCGCTGTTGCTTTTCGTAGCGGAAGAATTGCGGAACGCAGAACCACTTGAGCGGCTTTTTGAAATCGCGCTCGCGCGCCGCGACCATCCGCGCGAGCGTCGGCGTCATCTCCGGCCGCATCGCCACGTGGCGCTCGCCCTTGTCCACGAAGTCGAAGAGTTGCCCGACGAGCTCGCCACCGCTCTTCTTCTCGTAAAGCGACATCGGCTCCAGCACCGGCCCGT
Source organism: Chthoniobacteraceae bacterium (assembly GCA_031411395.1). Classification (GTDB taxonomy): domain Bacteria; phylum Verrucomicrobiota; class Verrucomicrobiia; order Chthoniobacterales; family Chthoniobacteraceae; genus Chthoniobacter. Next base: position 2,948 of record JANOAZ010000133.1, on the reverse strand, counting down.
CGAACTCCACGAAGCCGTAGCGTCGCGCAACTTCGCGCCACTTGGTGAGGATGTAATTCCTGCGCGCGCATTCCTCGGGGTAGAAATCGCGGAAGCCGGGCAGGGATTGCATGGGAAAGTTGAGAGTTGAGGGTCGGGCGGGGGTTGAGAGTTGAGTGTTGAGAGTTGAGAGTCCACCGCTTTTCCGCAGAAGTGTCCCCTCCGCGGAAATGGCCTCTCAACTCTCAACTCTCAACTCTCAACTTTCCCGAATTAAGCTCCGTCACTTCCGCTGCTTTGCCGTGCGCGAGGCGGAATTTGCGCCGGGATTGAATCTGATCGTGGGTCCGAATGCGCAGGGAAAAACCACGCTGCTTGAGGCGGTGTGCGTTCTCTTGCGGCTGCAATCGCCGCGCATCACGCGGCTGGCGCACGCGATCCAGCACGAGCGGCGCGGGTTCGTCGTGGATGGATATTTTGGAGCGCGACATCTCCAGTTCTATTTCAGCCGTGAACGGAAGAAGCTCGCGCTCGACGAGGTCGAGCAGAAGGCCGCGCGCGAGTATCTGGAAGTGGGGCGCGTGGTGTGGTTTTCCAATGCGGACATCGACCTTGTGCGCGGCTCGGGCGAAGGCCGGCGGCGGTTCCTCGACTTCGTGGCGGCGCAGCGCGATGGCACCTACCGCGGGGCCCTGCGCGACTACGAGCGGGCGCTGCGTTCGCGCAATCTCCTGCTCAAGTCGCCGTCGCCGCGCTGGCGGGAGATCGCCGCCTTTGACGAGCCGCTCCTTTCCTCCGGCGAGCGCGTGACGGCGGCCCGGCGGCGACTCCTCGCGGAGCTGCAGCCCGAGGCCAATGCTGCGCACGCCGCGATCAGCGGTGCGCGGGAAACGCTGCGGCTTGAATATCTTCCCGGCGCGGGTCTGGACTTCGCCGCGGCGCTGGCGGAAGCGCAGAAGGAGGACGCGCGCCTGCGGCAGACGAGCGTCGGCCCGCATCGCGACGACGTACATTTTTTCCTTAATGAGATCGGCAGCGAATACGCCTCGGAAGGTCAGCAGCGCACCCTCGTGCTCGCGCTGAAGCTCGGCGCCGCCCGCCTGCTCGAGCGGCATTTCGGCGCTCCGCCGCTCCTGCTGCTCGACGACATCTTCGGCGAACTCGATCCCGCCCGCCGCAACGCGCTCCTCGCCGCGCTCCCGGCTGCCTCACAAAAGCTGATCACCACCACGCACCTCGACTGGATGCCGGACAGCGGCGATGCCCGCGTCCTGCGCCTCGGCGAGTAGAGGCTGCTAGCAGCAGCGGCGGATGCCGGTGTAGCGGTGCTCGGTGGCGGTGAGGAAGGTATTCTGGCGGCCGCGCGGGGTGCGGGCTTGTTCGCGGTTGCAGGTCTCGGCGTGTTGCTGAGCGCGGTCGAGGTCGGCCTGGCCGGAGACTTCTTTCAACATCGTGAAGGCGAGGGTGGCGGCGCCGAAGGCGCTGAGCGGGGATGCGGCGCCGAGAGGGTCGGCAGGGAGCCAGACGGGTTCGGTTTCGCTGAGGGTGGGGGGGCGGCTGCCGCGGAGGAGGCGCAGCCATTCGCCGATGCTGAGCACGACGATGCCGGAGACGAGAGTGAGGAAGATGCCGGTGACCCAGGCATCGACGGTGTTATTGAAGCGGATGGTGCGCTGGGTCTTGACCGCCTTTTGCGCGCCGGGAAGGGCGGTCACGTCAGCCGAGGCGGCTGCTTGTTCCAGCGCGGGAATCTTGCCATCGGCGGTGCGCGCGGCGGCGAGGAAGCCGATCTTGGGATTCGCATCCCAGACTTTGGTGACACCGGCGGTGATGGTGACGGTGAGCAGCCACGCGAGCGGGATGAGCGTGACGAAGACGAGGGCGGGCGGGCGTTGCCGCGCGAGCTGCATCTTCAAAAGAATCGTGGTGGCGAGGCAGAGGGCGATGCTGGCGAGGAGTTGATTGGCGATGCCGAAGATGGGCCAGAGCGCTTTCACGCCGCCGTCGGGATCTCGCACGCCCATGATGAGGAAGAAGCCCCACGCGGCGCAGATGAGCGCGCTGGCGATGGCCCCGGCGCCGAAGCTTTTCGTATCCGCGAGGCGCGGGGCGATGCGGCGCAGCGCGTCCTGGAGCAGGTAGCGGCCGACGCGGGTGCCGGCGTCGAGAGTGGTGAGGATGAAGAGCGCCTCGAACATCAGCGCGAAGTGATACCAAAGGTCGAGCCATCGGCCGTGCGTCAGCTTTGAAAAGATGGTGGCCATGCCCACGGCGAGCGTGGCCGCGCCGCCGGTGCGGCCGAAGAGCGTGACCTCGCCCATCTGCGCGGCGAGCGCCTTCATTTCGTCGGGCGAGACCGTGACGGGCACCAGCGCGTATTTTCCCGCCGCATCCGCCGTGGCGGAAAACTCGGTGAGTCCAGTTGCGGCGACGGCGGCCTGCGTGGCGACGGGATCGCTGCCGGGGATATTCATCGCGAGATACACGCCGGGATCGAGCGTGCAGGCAGCGATCATCGCCATGATGGCCACGAGCGATTCCAGGCACATTGCGCCGTAGCCGACGGAGCGCGCGTGGCTTTCGCGCGTGATGATTTTCGGCGTGATGCCGCTCGCGATGAGCGTGTGGAAGCCGCTGATCGCCCCGCACGCGATGGTGATGAAGGCGAACGGAAACACCCGCCCCGGCACGACCGGCCCGGAGCCGTCGATGAACGGTGTGAGCGCGGGCATTTTCAAAACCGGCAGCACGAGCAGTGTGCCGACGGCGAGTGCGAAAATGGTCCCGAGCTTCATGAACGTGCTCAGGTAATCGCGCGGCGCGAGCAACAACCACACCGGCAGCACGCTCGCCGCAAGCCCATAGACGATCAGGCTCCATGCGAGCGACTTTGCGGGGATTGTCAGCAGCACCGAGGCATCGCCGGAAACTGGATGCCCTGCGAAAAGGGAGAGCGCCTTGACTATCAG
>JANOAZ010000132.1:0-18962 GCA_031411395.1 Chthoniobacteraceae bacterium | reverse complement strand
CTCCAGCGACGGCGGCGACACCTGGACCGAAGCAAAACAGTGGACCATCGAAGCCCCCGAGGCACCGACCACGATCACCCGCATCCCCAGCACCGGAGATTGGCTCATGATTTTGAATCCCACGGTCGAGTGGAAGAACCCCGAGAAGACCGTGCTCGGCGCCAACCACGGCGGCGCACGCACCCCGCTCGCCGCCATGATTTCGCACGACGAAGGCCAGACGTGGAGCAAGCCCAGGAACATCGAGTCCGACCCCAATCTCACCTTTGCCTACACCAGCATCTCCTTTCACCAAAACCGTGCGCTCCTGAGCTACTATGTCTTCCCGCTCAAAGGCACACAGATCTCGCTGAAATTTAAGAGCATCCCGCTCGACTGGTTTGATCCCTGAACTATTTCTCCCGCACACCATCCCATGAGACAAACACCGATCCTCCTCATCGCGCTGATCCTTGCTTCGCTCGGCGCGCTCCACGGCGCCGACGCTCTCAAATCGAAGACCACTTACTCGGAAGCGTATGGCAAGACGAAGAATGTCGTGACCCTCGATGCGGCCAGGGATCTGCCGCGTTACCCCGCCGTGGAGCCAAAGGAGGCGCCCGGCACATGGCAGGTGAAGAAGGGCTTTGCGCTCGAACTCGCCGCACATGAGCCGCAGGTGCGCGATCCCATCGCCATCTGCTTCGATGAGCGCGGGCGCATGTTTGTCTGCGAAATGATCGACTACTCGGAGATGCGCGATGTCTCGCCGCACCTCGGCCGCATCTCGATGCTCGAAGACAAGGACGGCGATGGGCGCTACGAAACGAGCACGGTTTTTGCCGATGACCTGCCGTGGCCCACCGGCCTCGTGTGGGCCAATGGCGGCTTGTATGTCGGCGCGACGCCGGACATCTGGCGCTTCGAGGACAAGGACGGCGACGGCAAGGCTGAGGCGCGGGAGAAGGTCTTCACCGGCTTCGGCACCGGGCTGAAAATGCTCAACGTGCAGGGCTTGATGAACAGCTTCCAGTGGGGGCAGGACAATCGCATTCACGTCCTCGCGGGCGGCGGCAATCGCGGTGTCATCCGCTGCCTGAAACGCCCGGAACTGCCGGGGCAGGAGCTGGGCGGGAAGGATTTCTGGTTCGATCCGCGCACGCACGAGTTCGGCCTGGAAACCGGCGGCGCGCAGTATGGCATGAGTTTCGACGACTACGGGCGCAAGTTCGGCTGCTCGAACTCGGACCATCTCCAGCACTGGGTCTATGAGGGCGATCCGGCGGCGGCAAATGCCCTGGGCGGTCTGCCGTCTTCACGCCGGAGCATCGCGGTGGATGGTGGCGCGGCGGAGGTCTTCCGCATCAGCCCGGATGAACCGTGGCGCATCGTGCGCACCCGCTGGCGCATCGCGGGGACGGTGCCGGGCGGGGTCGAGGGCGGCGGTCGCGTGAGCGGCTATTTCACGGGAGCCACGGGCACCACGATCTATCGCGGCGATGCCTATGGAGCGGAGTTTGTGAACAACAGTTTCACCGGTGACGCGGGCGGACAGCTCGTGCATCGCAAGCTCATCCGCGATGCGGAGGATGGCGTGAACCTCGCGGGCGAGCGCCCGGCGGAAGAGCGCGGTTTCGAGTTCGCCGCGAGCAAGGACACCTGGGTGCGGGTGGTGAACTTCGCCAATGCGCCCGATGGTTGCCTCCACGTCTGCGACATGTATCGCGAAGTCATCGAGCATCCGTGGAGCATTCCCGACGAAATCAAGCGGCACCTCGATCTGAACAGCGGCAACGATCGCGGGCGCATCTACCGCATCGTGCCTGAACGCGGTGCGGCGCGCATCGGCCAGCGTGTGGCCTTGGACAAAGCAGGCACGGAGGAACTGGTGCGGCTGCTCGCCCACCCGAACGGCTGGCATCGCGACACCGCGCAGCGCCTCCTCTACGAGCGCCAGGATCCGTCGGCGGTGCCGCTGCTGGAGAGCGCGGTGTCCGGCCCCCAGCCGCTGGCCAGGCTGCATGCGCTCGGTTTGCTTGAAGGATTGAAAACACTCCGCAGCGAGGTGCTGGGCGCGGCGCTCGGTGATGCGGATGCGCAGGTGCGGGAGCGGGCGCTGCGGCTCATCGCCCGGCATTCCGCCCAGGACGCGGCGGCCACGCAGCTCCGCGAAAAAATCGGTTCGCTCGCGGATGATCCCAGCCCGCGCGTGCGGTTTCAGCTCGCGCTCACGCTGAGTGCGCTGCTGGCGAAGTCAGACGCGCCTTCGCTCGGGGAGACGCTCGTGCGCCTTGCGCGGAAAGATCACGCGCACCCGTGGATCGCGCCTGCGGTGCTGTGCGCCCCGCCTGCCATCATCACGCGCACCTTGTTTCAGCCGATGACGCAGGACGCAGCCCTGGCAAAGCAGGCCGCGCCTTTCATCGCACGGCTCATCGAGATTCGCGCCGCATCGCAGCCTGCGGAAGACCGCGCCGCGCTCATCCGCTTCATCGCCCAGGGCGATCTCGATTCCCGCTGGCTCCGGGCGCTAGGCGATGGCCTGCGCCGCGCCGGCACCACGATCGCCAAAGCGGATACGGAGCACAAACTCGCCGCCGTCTTCTCGAAAGCCGCCGCCACGGCGGCGGACCGCAACGCTCCGGCGGCTGCACGCCTGTCGGCGATTGAACTGCTCGGCTTTGCATCGCAAGGCGATTCTCGCGCCGCCCTCGCCGCGTGCCTTGCCTCCGGCCAGCCCGATCCCGTGCAGACGGCGGCGCTCAAAACGCTGGCACAAAACACCGCGCCGGAAGTGACGCGCCTGCTGCTCGACCACTGGCCGGACCTCGGCGCGAAGGCCCGCGAGGCCGCGCTGCAAGTGCTGCTCGCGCGCGACGACCGCCAGGCGGCATTGCTCGGCGCCATTCAATCCGCCGCCATCCCCGCCAGCGCGCTCAGCGCCGCACAGGTGCAGGCGCTCGCGCAGCACAAAGACGCAAAAATCGCCACGCTGGCAAAGTCAGCGCTCGCCGCCGTCATCCCGCCCTCCCGCGCCGAGATGGCCGCCAAGTTCCGCGATGCGGTCACGATCAAAGGCGACGCCACACGCGGCCAGATGCATTTCATGCAGCGCTGTCTGGCCTGTCACCGTGCCGCCGGACAAGGTCTGCAAGTCGGCCCCGATCTCATCACGGTGAAAGCCAAAGGCCGCGAGGCGCTGCTCACCGCCATCCTGGAACCCAGCAAGGAAGTCGCCGCTCAATACATCCTCTACACCGTGACGACGAAGGACGGCGGCACCTTCGCCGGTTTCATCACCGAGGACAACGCCACCAGCATGACCCTGACGATGGCCGGCGGGCTCGCGCAAAAGATCGAACGCTCCCAGATCAAAGGCAGCACCTCCAGCGGCCAGAGCCTCATGCCCGAAGGCATCGAGACCGGCATGACCGTGCAGGACATGGCCGATCTCATCACGTTCATCGAGGAACTGAAATGACCGGCACTCACTTCACCAGCCCGCGGAGCAGCAGATGAAAACGGTCATCACCGAGTCCGCTTATTCTCTGAGAGGATGTACCGAAAGTCAGAAAAACGAGCCGCAGATGAACGCGGATGAAACGCAGATTCAGAGAAATGCGAATCCCTTCATCTGCGGAAATCCGCGTCCATCTGTGGCTAGATCGAATTCCGGTGCACCCTCTTATCGAGCGTGTACCGAAAGTCGGCGAGGCGTGCGGGACGAACGCACTGGCGCGTAGCGCCCATCGAAAAAGCCGTCTTCCTGAGCTTGCGAAGGATCACTGATTTTCCGTGGGCCGCGGCGGTGCGGAGCTTCTCCCGCGACACTCGCTCCGCACCACCGCTGCCCACGGAGATCAGAGGTTCTTCGCAAGCTCAGAATGACATTTTTTGGATGCGGCGCTTCGCGCCAGGGCAGGCACCCTGCTCATCCTCTTTGTCATGCTCTTGCTCTTGCTCCCATGAAGCTCGGAGGAGCAGGAGCAGGAGCAAGACAAAGAGTAAGACTGCCCGATTCCGACTTTATAGATGCCCGCTTACTCTCCACGGCCCTCAGTGGGTTCGCCGCACCCCCACCGCACGCAGAAACTGCGCGAGACGAATTTCTCGGTGCGGAAGCAAAATCTTCGACGCGGCTGCCGTTGCACGAGGAAGCTCACCAACCGCTTTACAACTTTGCCAGATATCCGTTCACCCTGCATGACCCGCCTCATCCTTCTCTGTCTCCTGACTGCCGCGCTGCAGGCCGTCACGCTCCTTGCGCAAAACATCCCCGCTTTCCCTGGTGCGGAGGGAGCGGGCGCCGCCGACCGAACACGCGAAAAGGATCACTTTGTTTCAGTGCAGTGCCGACGCAATCAGACTCCGAGCAATTTTGCGGAATCGAGGGCCTCTTTCAGCCAGTCTTGGGCGTGCTCGGGCGGGGGCTCCCACAAGGGCGACCAGCCGAGCCATTGCACCGCCTGGTGCAGGCGGCAATATTCGAGGTCGGTGAGAAAGGTCTGCCGGTCGTACTTCGCGATCCTGTTAGCCGGCAGTGCATCGTAGTACGCGAGCGCCATCGCATCCTTCTGCTCGCGCGTCCAACCGCCACTGGTGAGGGCGGCCAGATCGATTTTCCCCGGGCCGACGGCGGCCATTTCCCAATCGACCGGGCACACGCGGAGCCGCTCGGGTGTGCCGTCGATCATCACATTTGAAGCGAAAAATTCTCCGTGGATCACCGTCACCGGCATCGTGCAGAGTCGCTCGACGACTTTTTCATACCGGCTCTCCAGATCGCGAATCGCCGTGGCAGCCTTTCGGTCACCGCTCTTGTCGCCCTCGCAGACGAACGTTGCGGCTCGGCGCATCCAGCGCCAATAGAAGTCGCGGTCGTAGTTGAGCAGATGGGCGATGTGGGCGGATTCGCGCCGCTCGGTTTGGTTGACGAGGAAAGTGTGCATCCCGGCCAGCCAGCGCGCGACGTCCTTCCAGACTTCAATGTCGCCCTGCTGCCAGAGCAGCCCGGGCGGCACGCGCTCGAGGAAAAGCCAGTAGCGTTTGCATTCCTCCTGAATGACCGCGCCGTAGTAGATGGCGGTGCCGAGCTGATGCGACGCGAGCACGCGGCGATAGGTCTCGATCTCGCGCATCGGCTCGTAGAAGAACCACGGCTTCACCCGGCCCGCGCCTTCCATCAGGGCGGTCATGCTGAGGTCCTTGAGGATGAGCGCGTGAGTCGTGCCGTCGTCGAGCGTGACGTCGAGTTCCTCGATGATGAAGCTGGAGCAGTATTCCGAGACGCGGCGGTTGAGATGCTCGATGTGGACTCCTCTGGCGAAGTAGTGGCAGAGCAACTCCTCGAGTGCGCGGTGCAGCTCCGCGCCGTCGATGATCGGCTGAAGGTGATGCTCCTCGCCTCTCATCCGGCGCCGATCACGTCCAGGAGCCTGCGCAGGACTTTTCCGGATTCAAAAAACTCCTCAGCGATGCCCCTCGCGGCGCGGGCGTGCCGCGCGTAGTCCGCATTCATTGAGGCGATCCCTGCGACGATGTCGTCCGCCGTGTGGAAGGAAAGCAGCCCCTCGCCGGTGGGGAGATCGCGGCTGAAGCCCGTCTCCTGGGCGAGGACGGGCCGGCCCGAGGCGAGGTAGCACGCGCTGCGGTCGCTGAACCAGCCGCTCCGGGAATGCACGTATCCGGTTTTCGCGATGCCGAACTCGGCCTTCGAACCCTGGATGAAGCGGCGGTAGCGGTCCGGCGTGCCGGCGACCTTTGCCGGGTCGAGCACGTGCCAGCCGTTCTCCGCGAGCGCGGCGAGGTCGCTCGTTTCGCCGGGGTGAATGGCGAGTGCCGGAGCAAACTTTTCCGGACACAACCGAGGCAGCGCAAAGAATTGCCGGAGCGAGTGCGCCTTCTGCCCGTATTGCTGGCCTTCGTGTTCGACGGAGCCGTAGCCGCGCCAGTTTGCGATCGTGGTCAGCGCGTCGTGCTCGATCTCACGGGCGACCGGCCATTCGTCGAGGACCACGGGCTGGAAGGTCGGGATCCATTCGAGGCCGCACGTCGGAATCGGGCAGTCCGCACGGCCGATCCCGCGGCCCACGGTGACGAAGTTGGTGTGCGCCGCGAAGCGCATGTCGATGCCGTTTGCGTGGTGCCAGAGCTGAATGAATGCGGGATCGAGATCGAGATAGACGCGGCGTGGAATGGGTTCGAGCAACGCCGGATCTTCGAGCATGCCGGAAATGTTGATCAGCACGTCGCTGCCCCGCGCGATGGCGCGCAGCTCGGCGTAGGGCAGGCCGACGGTCTGTTCGGTTCCCACAAGAAGCAGCGCCGAGCGGGTGGCCAGTCCGAACTGTCCGACGACCTCGCGGAAGTAAGCGGCGTTCTCGGAAACCGAAAGGTCGGCACCCTCTGGCCGGAGCGCCTTTGGCTGGATCGGCTCGACAAAAAACACCTCGTACCCCAATCGCTGGAACCCCAGGAGATACTGGAGGACAGCCCAAGTCGCGCCGCCCTGAAAAGGGTCGGCTGCGATCATGCCGCTGACGAGGATGCGTCGGCGTTTATCTGGGGGAAGAACGTGCGGCATGAGGCCGGCACCTTAGCAAAAACATCAGGCTTTTTACCTAAAAAGTTTTCCTTGTCCTTCGTCCCTCGGATCTGGGGGCAAATTGTGGAAGGAAATCAGCTCGATGCCGCAGCCGTGCAAGGTGCCTCGCAACCGTGGGTCGCAGAGCGAGTCCACCTCCAGCAACCGTTCGGTGCGATAGCTGGAATCGAGGCCCGCGTCCGCACCAGGATGGCAGCTCAACTCCGTGATGCCGGGCGGGAGCGAGCGGAAAATCGCGAGCAGGTTTTCCACGCTGAGTCCTTCCAGAAAAGGCGCGCCTTTGTGCCCCTGCCCGTAGAAGTCGCCGCGATAGCTGATCGCCGGCGTGCAGTCGCGCACCGGCACGCGCAATTCCGCTCCGAGCGCCGTCACGACTTCCAGCACCGGCTGGTGCCGATGAATGTGCTGATGCGAATCGAGGTGGGTCGGGTCGCGGCGCATGAGCCGGCGAAACTCCTCAAGCTGCCGCCGGACCTCGCGCGCGACCCCCTCGCGATCGTCCGTCGCGACGACTTCGTACGCCTGCACCCACTCGGCCCCGCGGAGCGTCCATTCGCCCAGATCGATGTGCAGGCCGACGCTCAGCGCCGGATGTTCGCGCCCGTACTCCGCCGCCGCCTCGGCGGCCGCCTGACGCACCATGAAGCTCGCGCTCGTGACGATACCGCGCTCGTGCGTCTCGATGATGCCCGCATTCGTGCCAGCGCTGAGGCCGAAGTCGTCGGCGTTGACGATGACGTAGCGGCCCGCGGACATCGGCTACTTTCCGCTGCTCACGACATCGCGCACGACGAACTGCGGCCGTTTATTCGCCGTGAGAAAGAGGCGGCCGAGATACTCGCCGGTGATGCCGAGCATCACGAGCTGCGCGCCTGAGAAAGTGAGCAGCGCGGCCATGAGCGAACCCCACCCCAACGGCGTGTCCGCGACGTAGTGTTCGATGACGACGCCCAGCGTCCACAGGAAACCGACCCCGGCCATGAGGAAGCCGAACGCCGTCGAGGCGCGCAGCGGCATGACGGAAAAATTCACGAACATGTTCAGCCAGAGCCGCACGAGTTTGCGCAGCGTGTAGCCGCTCCGGCCTTCCTCGCGCGCTGCGTGATCCACGAGCACGCAGCCGATCTTTTGCGTGACCTGGAGGATGAGCCCATCGACGTAGGCGAACGGTCCGTCGTAGCGGCAAATCTCGCGCGCGACGAAACCGCTCATACAGCGGAAGCTCGATAGATACAGGCCGCGCGGCTTGTCGAGCAGCACGTCGGCGACGCGATTGGTGAGCCAGCTTCCGAAGTTGCGCCACGTCTCGTGCTGCTTTTCCTCGTAGTAGGAATAGACGACCTCGTAGCCGCCCTCGCGCGTGTGCCGGAGCAGCTTGAGCACTTCGGACGGCGGGTTTTGCAGGTCGTCATCCATGGTGATGACGTAGTCGCCCGAGACGTGATGCAGCCCGGCCATGACGGCGTTGTGCTCGCCGAAGTTGCGCGAGAGTTTCACGAGCTTGATCGGCAGCGGCGCGGCGGCGAGCAGGCGCTCGCAGACTTCGAGTGTGTTGTCCGGCCCACAATCGTTGACCAGGATCAGCTCGAGGCCGCCCTCCACCGGCAGCGTCGCGAGCGCCGCGACCAGCCGCTCGATCGTGGCGGCGGAGTTGTAGAGCGGGACGACGATGCTGAGCGCGAATTTCATTTCCATGCGCGGATTTCCTCGATGACGCAGGCGACCGCTTCGTCGCTGAGGTGCGGGTGCATTGGCAGGCTCAGGATTTCGCGGCACGCACGCTCGGTTTCCGCGAGTCCGCCCGCGCCGTGCGCGACCCGGCCGGCGTAGGCGGGCTGAAGATGCACGGGCGCCGGGTAGTGGATTGCCGTAGGGATGCCGCGCTCGCGGAGATGCTGCAGGAGCGCGTCGCGTTGCGGGGTGCGCACTACGTATTGATGAAAGACATGCTCCGCGCCGGCTCGCGTGATGGGAAGCCTCAGCCCGGTCTCGCGCAATCCGGCGGAATAACGGGCGGCGATCTCGCGCCGACGTGCGTTCTCGGCGGCGAGCGCGCCGAGCTTCGCGCGGAGGATCGCGGCCTGGAGTTCGTCGAGCCGGCTGTTCACGCCCGCGGATGCGCTGATGTAGCGCTCCCTCCAGCCGTACTGCCGCAGTTCCGCGACGCGCGCAGCGAGCTCTGCGCTCTGCGTCGCGACCGCCCCGCCGTCGCCGATCGCGGAGAGATTCTTCGTGGGGTAAAAGCTGAACGCCGCGAGGTCGCCCCAGGTGCCGGTGGTGCGGCCCGCGAGCTTCGCGCCGTGCGACTGCGCGCAGTCTTCGATGAGCAGGAGCCCGTGCCGTTTCGCGATCTCCGCGATCGCCGGCAGATCGGCCGGATGCCCGTAGAGATGTACGACGATGATCGCCTTCAGCCCGCGGTCGAGGTGCGTCTTGATCGTGGCTTCGAGCCGCGCGGGATCGAGCGTGAAAGTCTCCGGCTCAATGTCCACCAGCACCGGTGACGCCCCGGCGCGTTCGATCGCCGCGACAGTCGCGACCGCGGTGTGCGAGACCGTGATGACGACATCACCCGCCCCCACACCGCCGGCACGCAAGGCCAGCTCGAGCGCGTCCGTGCCATTCGCCACGCTCACCACGCGCTCCGCTCCGAGGAACGCCGCGAACTCCCGCTCGAACGCCTCCACTTCACTCCCGAGAATGTACCACCCGCTATCGAGCACGCGCCGGATGGCGTCATCGATCGCAGTGCGGTGCGCGAGGTAGTTCGCGTGCGGCTGGGCGGGAAAGTGGTGCAAGAAATCGGTCACGGGCGGCGCGTCTAAAGCCTGTCATCCACCCTACCCGGTGAACGACGGGAGCACCAACGGTGCGCAAACAAGCCAGCCCAAGGCAACGCCTTGGGTGGCAGGCAAAAAATGCGCGCAGCCCTGAAAGGGCGGCACAAACTCTGCCGCCCTTTCAGGGCTGTGGTCTTCCTGTGGGCGAAACCCAGGGCGTTGCCCTGGGCTGGCTTGTCGCTGGGCCGTCGGCCCGGCGGAGCGAGGTTGGGATAAAAAAAGTGCATCACCGGCTCCTAGGTATATTCGCCGAGGTGTGCGCGATAGAACTCCAGCGTCCGTCGGAGCGCCTCGCGCACCGGGGTCCGCGGCTCCCAGCCGAGCGCGGTGCGGATCTTCGTGAAGTCCGCATAGTAGTCGCCGATGTCGATGCGCTGGCGGTTCGCCGGAAATTCGCGCACCACGAATTCGCCCGCGCCATTCAGCTCCACCAGCCACTCCGCGAGTTGCCGCAGGCTCACCACGCCGTCGCCGCCGAGATTGAAGACCTGCCCATTCACCGCGTCCGACGCCGCCGCGAGGAGCAGCGCATCGACCGCATCATCGACATACGTGAAGTCGCGCAATTGCTTGCCGCCCCACACCTCGATCGGCTGACCTTCGAGCAGCCGCCGCATCCACACGCCCACGAAGGTCTGCCGCGCATCGCGCACGCGCATGCGCGGACCGATCGTATTCGTGAGCCGCAGCACGCAGGTAGGCAGGCCATGCGCGCTGTGAAAAACGAGGTGGTAAAACTCGCCGGCCATTTTGTTGATGCCGTTGATATCGACGGGGCTGAGCTGGTGCCGCTCGTCCACGGGCAGATACTGCGGCTTGCCGTAGATCTGCCGCGTGCTGGCGAAGACGACCTTCACCGTGGGATTGTGCCGCAGGCACGCCTGGAGGATCGCGAGCTGCGCGGCGCAGTTGATGTCGAGGTCCGCACGCGGATTTTCCATCGAATCCAGGTGGCTCGTCTGGCCGGCGAGGTTGAAGATGCAGTGCTGGCCCTGGACGAGATACTTGAGGCTATGCTCGTCGCGCACGTCGGAGATGTTCACCCGCACGCGACCGTCGAGGCCGTGGATGTTGAAGAGGTTGCCGCCATACTCGGGGATGAGGCTGTCCACGAGCAGCACGTCGGCGCCGCTCTCGACGAGCCGGTGCGCGAGATTCGAACCGATGAATCCGAGACCGCCGGTAATCAGGACGCGCTTTCCGCGAAAGCTTTCGGCGGGGTGGTTCATGAAACGCGGGAACGTAGCAGCCCGGGCGCGCAGGAAAGAAGCCACAAAAGCAGCGGCGCGATAAACGCGGGCAGCGAGCGGGTGGCGTAAATCCACGCGGGTTCGCTGCCCTGGTAGCCGATCGTGGCGTAGAGCGTGAGCACCCCGGCGGAGAGCAAGATCGCAAACCGCGCCGGCCGGGTCCCCGGCTGCATCGCGCCGAGCGCGAGCGCCCAGATGGCGTACCACGGCCAGATCTCCGTGATGATGAGGAAGTAAGCCGCGAGCATCGCCGCGGCGGACCAGATGAGGAACGAACGCAGATCGACGGTGCGCCATGCGGCGAAGAGGCCGAACACGGCGAAGCAGCCCCACGTGACAAGCCGGATGGCATTGTTCGCCAGCCGCACGGTTTCGCGTTCCATCGGCGAAGTCGCGAACTGGCGCACCTCGGGATCGGCTTTCGTCGCCTCGGGAGGCGAAGCTTCCTCGACGGACGCGTCATTCACATACCCCCTCACCTTCGCCGCCGGATCGTAAACGTGGAGCCACTCCGACATCGGACGCGCGAGCATGAGCAGCGATGCGCCGGGGGCGAGGGTTCTCACGGCGGGCGCGTCCGCCGAACCGGCAGACTTGAGTTCTGCGGCCCGGGTGGTGCGCGCCCACCAGCTTTCAAAATAGATCGGCTGGCGGACGAGATCGGGATCTTCGCCGAGCGCGAGGCGGAGGCGTTTGAAGATCAGCTCGTGGAAGTTGTTCGAGTAGAAGTCGGACGACGTGGCGCTCTGTGCCGCGGGCACATCCTCGCCCACCCGCACACCGGCGGAGGCGGCAATCGCCACTGCCACCACTGCCGCGGCAAGCCCGCTCCGGGCGAGGAAAACGATGCGCTCCCGCCAGGTCTCCATCTGCCGCAAAACCATCCACACGTAGAGCGCGGCGATCGGCCCGGTGAGGAACTTCACCAGCACCGAAAGCGTGAGCGCAATGACCGCCGCGACCTTCCATCCACGCAGGTGCAGCCACACCCCGAGGAGCACCAGCCCGATCATCACCGAGTCGTTGTGGCCGCTCAGCCCGATCTCGAGGACGACCAGCGGATTCCAAAGAAACAGCACTAGCCCCTGCACGCATCGCTCCGGTGCGACCCGGCGGAGATTGCTCCAGAGCAGCCCCGCCGCACCGAGTGCGGCCAGCACTGAGAGGCCGCGAAAGAGCAGCGCCGTGAGGCCGACGCGATCGCCACCGACCCATGCGACCCCGGCGCAGACCAGCGTCCACAGCGGGCCGTACCACGACGACAGGTACTCGATGCCAAAGAGCGGCATGAATGGATCGGCCCGCGTGATCGGCGCGGTCTCGGCGTACGGATTCGCACCGTAGATCGAAAACACCCGGCCGTAGATCGCGTAGGCATACACATCGGTCGAGAGCATCACCGGCGCGCAGAGCAGCAGGAACAGGAAGCCGGCCCCAGTCACGAAGACAAACGTCTCCACCGCCCGATGCTGCACCTTCCCCGCTATCCGAAGCGCGACCGCATAGACCGCAAAGAGCGCCGCCATCAGGACGAGAAACTGGAGCGCCCCGCCGGAATGACTTCCCGCGTCCGCCATCGTCACGAGGGAGTGTTTCGTCACGATCCGCACCCACGGAAGCACCTCGCCGGTGAAGGTCGGCTCGGCCAGCGTGAGCCGCGGGACGACGTCGAGCAGGAGCACGTAAAGGCCGAAACCAAGGCTGGCGCAGGCTCCGAGAGCGAGCCACCCGCCGCGCCGCACTTCGCCGACCAGCCTTGCGCCGTTCGTTGACGATTCCGCTCCGGGGTCGCTCATCGGGAGGATCGCCCCGGAAATCTGCTTGCGCGTGAAGCCTCGACTTTCATTCTCACCCGACCGCATTCCCCGACGCATGAGAATCGCCGCCAGGGAATGCACCTACCCAATCTCTCATGGAAGCTACCTGCTCCATTTCCCCCAAGCGCACCCTGCGATTCCTGATCATCGCCGCCGTGGTCCTGACCGTCATCGGGATCGCCGGCGACCTTGCCCCGCGTTTCATCGAGAGCGACTTCCTCTGGCCGATCGCGCGGCAGTTCGACTTCGTGGAGGAAGGCAACTTCGTGAACTGGTATCAATCCACAGCGCTGCTCGGGTGCGCCGCGACGCTGGCCGCCGTGGCGTTGGCGCAAAAAAAGAGCGGGGGAAAATTTGTGTGGCACTGGGCAGGTTTGGCGGCGGCGTTCCTTTTTCTCTCCATCGACGAGTCAGCGCAAGTCCACGACACCACGATCTCGAATCTCATCGCCCAAATCCAACCACACCAACCGGATCCACCGGCGGCATCCGGCAGCGGGGCTCCCGATCTCAGCCCGCTGCAAAAGGCGCGCTGGATGTTGATTTACGTGCCGGTTCTCGTGCTCTTTGGAATTCCTTACCTGCACTTCCTCCTGCGGCTGCCACGCCGGACGAGCGCGCTCTTGATCTTTGCCGGGTGCCAGTATGTCGGCGGTGCCGTCGTGACCGAGTTGGCGAGCGATTGGTATGCAGGCAAGTACGGCGATACCGATCTCCTCTACCCAGTTCTGGGCAACTTTTCGGAATTGCTCGAAATGCTCGGCGTCGCCTGGTGCAGCTTTGCGGCGCTCGACTATCTTGCGACCGCAAGGCAGAGCGTCCGATTGGAAGTGGCTTCGCTGCCAGGCTCCACGTAAGGTTCCCCCACCATGATGAAACAGCCGAAGCTTCGATCACAGCCGGGATTCACCCTGCTGGAATTGCTCGTGGTCATCGGCATCATCGCGATCCTCGCCGCCATCGCGATCCCCGTCACCATCGGCGTGCTGCGCTCGGCCGACCGGACGAAGTGCGCATCGAACATGCGGCAGGTGGGATTGGCGATGGGCAGCTACATGACGGACCACGACGGGCTCCTCCCCGGTCCGCTCTGGACCTGGCAGAGCTGCTGGTATGATGGCGGCGACGACGCGAGCCTGGCCACGGCTCTCGGGCAATATCTGGGGCATCCCCAGGATGCGGGCACATCGAGGTCTGACGTGATGCTCTGCCCGGCATGGCAAAAGGGCGGTCCTTATTTGCAGGACGAATTGTACATCATGAACACCGAAGTCATGGTGGACGACGAGTTGATCAATCCGTGGGGGGATGCCGACCTCCTCGGCGAAGACGGCGAACCGCGTCCGGAAGCGCAGGGCAACGATCGCCCCAAAAAGCTGGCCGCGATCACCACGCGCTATGGGCTGCCGCGGACCTGGGCGATGCAGGACATGGATCTCAAGACACCTTACAAAAAGCTTCCCCACGGCATCGCGCCCAGCCCCGTGCATGGCGACATCCGCAACACGCTCTTCCTCGACTTTCACGTCGAGCCGGTGCCAGTCGGCAAAGTGCCGGGCGAGTAGCGCCGAAGTTACTTCACGGCCTCGACGAAGAGGCTCTCGTTCTCGCGATTGTCGAGGTCGAGGATCTCCGGCCACGCGCTCGCGGTTTGTTTGAAGGCGCAGTGCGTCACCTTCGCGAAGCCGGCTTTCAGGAGCATTTCCTCGATGAAATCGCGGGTGAAGAGCAGCTTCGAATAGCCGTACCACAACATCTGCACGATGAACTTCGCGCCCGCGCTTTTCGCCTCGTCATCGGGGATGAGAAAGTAATCGCGATCTCCGCGCTGATAGGCGGCGATCCCCTTGTCGAGGTCGGGGAGGCTGAGGCGCAGCACCCCGCCGGGCTTGAGCACCCGCCGGAGTTCCTGGAGCACCGGCACGAGGTTCGAGTAGTGCATCTCCGGCAGCGCGTGGATGCTCACCGCGTAGTCGATGCTGTCGGTCTCCAGCGGAAGACCTCCCTCGAGAATGTTGCACGGGAGATTCACGCCCGGCTCGTCCTTGATGTCTGAGTTGATCCAGCCCTCGGGAACCCAGCTTCCGCAGCCCCAGTTCAGTCGTTTGATTTCAGGTGTGCTCATGTGCGTGTTGGTTGGAAATGTGCGGCTCAGGTGGTGATCTCGGCGAGAAGTGCGTTCAGGATTTTCGCCGAATCAAAATGCGTCTCGGCAATCTCGCGGGCCGCCGCGCAGTGGCGCTCGTAGTGGGCGGTGATCTCCGCCGCTCCCGCGACCGCCTCGTCGAGCGTGCGAAACGCGACGAGTCCCGCGCCCGTCGGAAGATGGCGGCTGAAGCCGGTGTCCTGCACGAGCGCGGGCTTGCCGCTGGCGAGGAACACCGCGGTGCGGTCGCTGAACCAGCCACTCTGCGTCTGCACGTACATGCCCTGCGCGACGGAAAACTCGGCGCCCGCCTGCTGGATGTAGCGTTTAAAGTCCTCGGGACGCGACGCGACGGCCGGTGGCACGATCCGCCAGCCGTGGCGTTCGAGCGCCTCGCGGTCCTTCGCATCGGCGGCATGAATGTTCAGCGCGAGTTCAAACGGCCCGGGCGTCCTCGACGGCAACTCGATGAACTTGCGGAACTCATGCACCTTCAGCCCGTAGGTCCGTCCCTCGAATTCCACGGGACCGTAGGAGCCGCGCCAGTTCGCGATCGTGGTAAAGCGGTCGAACGCCGCGCCGGCGACCGCGGGCCATTCGTCGAGCACGATGGGCGGCCGGGTCGTGCGCCAGCGGAAGCCGCCCGATGGAATGGGGCAATCCGGCGCGCCGATGTTTTCGCCGATCGTGAAATGGAGATCGTGCTTTTCGAGCCCGAGTCCGGTCGCGCCCTGCGCATGCCAGATCTGCGTGAAGCCGGGATCGATGTCCACGTACACCCGCCGCCGCACGCGTTCCATCACCGGTTCGAACGAGAGATGCCCGCTGATGTTGATCAGCGCCTCCGCGCCGGAGGCGAAGTCGAGCACCCGCTGGAAATCCATTCCACAGACGACCTCGCCATTTGCGATAAGCGCCGACGTGTCCGCCAAGCCGTGCCGCTCCATGGTCGTTCGGAAATAGGCCGTGCCAGCGGCAGGCGCGCCGCTGCCGAGTTCTTCTAGAAAGAGAACGTCAAAACCCAGCTTGCGCAGTCCCAGCACCCAGTTCAGCCGCACCCAGGCTTCGCCCCCCTGCCCGGCCTTGTTGGCGACCGCGCCGGCGACGAGAATTTTTCCTTTCGTCATCGCGTCAGAGACCCCCGGTCCGCCGGGATCGCATGGTCACGGCACCGGAGCCCCGACTTCCCACTCGCCCTTGGCGTTCTTGGCCGTGCGACGGAGTTCCTTGGTCTTCGGATTGTAAACCCTCCCTTCCTCCCCCCCTTTGAGCACAAACCAGTAAAGTCCGTTGGGATCCTTTCCGCGCTCTTCCGTTCCAGCCCCCAAGCCCAACGACTCCGCGGTCACTTCCGGTTTCGCCGTAAGTTTCCACTCCCCGGATTTCTCATCCTTGCTCGCGCTATACAGCGTCTTGTCTTTCGGATCGAACATCCATTGTTCCCCTTTCGCGCCCTTGTACCAGTAGCGCCCCATTTCGTCCTTGCCGAGACTCTCCACGTCAGCTCCGAGGCCGATCGTTTCCGGGGCAAACTCCGAGGCCGCCTTATCGGCTCCCTTTTGCTTTCCCTGCCGGTCGCAGCCGGAAAAGGTGATGAGTCCCGCCAGGGCAATCATGCCGGCGAAGGTGGTAAGTCTGATTCTGTGGTTCATGATTCCAGGGGATGAAAAGTGGCCGGCATGACACCCGCTATCAATCGCCGGGTCAATCCACGAAGTCGGAAACTGGATCAGTGAATTCCTAGTTTGCCGAGGAGCTGCCCGAGGATCTTGTCGGAGTTGAAGCAGTCCTCGGCAAGTCTGCGCGCAGCTTTGCTGTGAACTGGGTAGTTCCCGAGAATCTCCTCCGCGCCCGCGGCGGCTTCCTCGATCGTCGAGAAGAGCAGCAGGCCCTGGCCCGTCGGGTAAAGATCCTTCAGCCCCGTATCCTGTGCGAGCACCGGACGGCCGCTGGCGAGATAGCCAATGCTCCGTTCGCTGAACCATCCGCTGTGCGTCTGCACATACATGCCCTTGGTCGCCATGAACTCCGCCGCGGAGCGCTGGATGTATTCGCGATAGACCCACGGATCGGCGGCGACGATCGCCGGCTCCGCAAGCGACCAGCCGCTGGCCTTGAGCAGATCGATGTCGCGCGTCTCGACCGAGGCGATGTCCAGCGCGACCTCGAATCGGCCCGGAGCCCTCTGCGGCAGCGCGGCGAATTTCCGGAACTCGTGGACGCGCAGACCGTAAGTGGTGCCCCGATGTTCGATGGGCGCATAGGGTCCGCGCCAACTGCCGATGCTCGTGAAGGCCCCGCCGCGGTCGCTTTGCACCGGCCATTGATCGAGGACGACGGGTTGCCGCCAGGTGATCCAATCCAATCCGCAGGTGGGAATCGCGCAGCCGGGCCGTCCGATGTTTTCCGCGATCGTGACGTAGTCGTCGTGTCCCGTGAACAGGTTCGCCAGGCCGAGGTCGCACCACATTTGGCCAAAGCCCGGATCGGTATCGAGGAAGACGCGCCGCCGAGCGGCACCGAGGATTTCCTCGTCGTCGAGGAAGCCCATCACATTGATCAGCAGCGCCGCCGAGCGGGTTTTCTCGAGGAGTTCTTTGCGGGGGATGCCGATCACCTTTTCGCCCTGGTTGTAAATGAGCGAGAACTGCTCCTCCAATCCGAAGGCGCGCATGATGCGGATGAAGTAATCGAGATTCACCGAGTCCTCGAAGGTCGTCACCGCTCCCGAGGCATCCACGCACATCGCAGGCTCGATGCGATCGACGAACAGCACATCCCAGCCGAGCTGTTTGAAGCCGAGCAGGTAGTTGAGGAACTGCCAGGTGTGCCCGCCTTGCCGCGGCTTCTGCGCGAGGGAACCGGCGATGATAATCCGCGGTCTCACCACTTGTGGACCGCCCGGAACGGACCGTGATCCTTGACGAAGACCACATCCAACTGCCCGAGCGCGCCGTCATGCGGCCGCGGCATGTAATCGAGAAAATCGTAGGGCACAAAGCCGAGGGCCTTCATCTCCACGATCGTATCGGCGAAGTCCGGTGTCTTTGCGCTCCAGTATCGGAACATACCGACCTCCATGATGATGACATCGCACCTGGTGATGAATTCTCGACCGCCGCGGATGACGGCGAGATCGCCCCCCTGGCAGTCGGTCTTAAGCAGGATTGGCTCCTCGAGCTTCTTGCTCGCGAAGACCTCATCGAGCGTGCGAACGGGAACGGTCCGCAGATGCGGGTCGGATTCCGAGATGCCACGGTGCATCAGCGAAGCGCCGACGGCTTCCTGCGGAACGAATATTGTCGCGGAAGAACTGGTCTCGCCCAAGCCGCAAAGCTCGTACTCGCCGCGGACTCTTTTCAGTACCGACTGAATGTCCCGCTCAAAATCCGAGACCGGTTCAAACAGATAGAAGTAGGCATCCGGAAACGCGTTGTAGAGTGGCGGGGTGCCGTGGGCGACACCTACGTCGATCACTGTCTGTGGGTGAAATCCGGTGGATTTCAGTTGGGCCAGCGATTCCGACATCGTTCTCATACGAGTGTCCTATCAGCGACTTTTGAGAAGCTCCAAGCCGAATGCGGCAGTTTCTTTGTCGGGGCTCGACATTCGACGCGATTCACCGAAGGCAGGCCTCAAGAACCGCTGGATCATTCTCCACCTTTTCGGCGATGAGAAAGATGTCTCTGGCTGCCTCGGGAGTCGGAGAGTCGTGCTCCAGAAGTTCAATGCGAAAGCCGAGCGCCTCCAGGGTTGACCTGATTATGTCAGGGCTAAGAAACTCGAATTTCAGGGAGTGAGTGCCTTGCTTCGGAAAGTAGAGCTTGATGTCACGAAAGAGCTTCACGCGTCCTTTGGCGGACGTCGCGTCGGCCAGGGTCATCACGAGTTTTCCACCCGGTCGCAGGCAGATCGCCGCAGTCACGAAGTAAGCGGCAAGGTATTGGAGATCCACATGCACCATGGCGTCGATCGAGACGAAACCATCGATCTGACCACGCCAGCCAGCCTCTTCGATTCTTGATAGCATCTCGTCCGCCCGGTCGCAGGACATGAGGGAAGTCTGGAGACGCTTACTATCGATGGAATCGGCGAGTCTGGACTCCATGATCTTGATAAACTCGGAGCTCACGTCGAACGCCAGAATACTGCATGGGGATCGCTCCAACAGCAACGCCGTGTATTTTCCGGAACCTGGACCAATTTCCACGACCTTCTTCCAATCCGGTGCTCCGGCGCTTTCCAGAAGGCGCTTGTAGCAGATGTCCCACCACCCAGGAGTTCCCCACTCATCGCCGGGGAAAACACTATCCTCCCGCTTCATCT
>JANOAZ010000131.1:0-3089 GCA_031411395.1 Chthoniobacteraceae bacterium | reverse complement strand
GGCGCCGCGCGCGCAGTAGGCGGAGTTTTCGAGCATCGCGAGCGTTTCATCGGTCGAGAGCTTGCGGCAGCGCAGCGACACCATGCAGACGCAGGCGGTGATGTCGTCGTCGAGCATCACGATCGCGTCCTCGGTGAAGCGGCGCAGAATCCAGTTCCGCACGGCACTCACGCCGCTCACCTCGTCGGGAATTGTGACCTTCTCCAGCGCGACGTGCGCGTAATCAGTCAGCTCACTTTCGGGAACGACGAGCGTTGCTGTCGGGAACAGGCGGTGGCTGTTGATCGACCGCGGGCGGCTCCGCGACATGATCACCAGGCGGAGGGTCAGCGGGCAAAGCTCCGGCCAGTCCTTCGGGGAGAGTAGGTTGATTTCCGCCGGCGAGTTGGTCAGTGGCACTGCCACCACGGCGGGCGAGGTCGAGGATGCGTTTTCCATGGAGCACACGGCCGAGGCCGATCTTTTTGGTTTTGCGGGTGATTGAAAAATCCACTTCGCGGACGCCGAGAAGCTGGAGCGCGAGCATCCAGTCGCGGAGGTCGTGAAACATGAAAACGAGATAGTCGTGGTGCTCGAACGCCTGAATCTCCATGCGCGGCACGGTCTCCACATCGTCCTCCGGCTTCTCGTCGTAGAGTCGCGCGATCTCGTCTTCCATGAAGCCGGTCAGCTCGATGTCAAAGTTCGGGTCGCTCTCGCGGATGCTTTCGAGCAGTCGTTTCAACTCGTCCTCATCCAGCTCGGCCAGCTCTGCGAGACGGTTGTCGGCCAGGAGATCGGCGAGTTCCTCGGCTTCGCTGCCATAGTCCTGGAAGTCCACGGGCACCTTCACTGCGCTCATGAGCAGCGCGGCTTCGAGCCGTCCGTGGCCGCGCACGATCAGCCCACTGCGTTTGCTCACGGTGATCGGGCCGCGCCAGCCTTGTTCCTGAATGATGGACGCGAGGAGCTGGATTTGATGCGCGCTATGCCGATTCGGGTTCTTGGGATTCGGCTTCAGTGTCGCCGGATCGACGAGGGCGTTGTGCGCGCAGTGGATCTTCACGCCCAGCTCGGACTGTCAAAGGCGCGCACCTTGACCGTGCTCCGCAACTTGCGGACATTCCGGGCCGTGACCCACAAGCAATTCGCCAAGCTGCTCACTGACTGGCGCGATCAAAACGAACTCACGCAGCAGACCGCTGCGGACAAGCTTGGTGTGTCCAGGCGCTCGCTGGAAAACTGGGAACAGGAGCGAGCAATGCCGCAGGGCTTCGGATTGAACGCGATGCTCGCCATCATTCAGGGCGCTAAGACGAGGCCCGGCGTGAAACCGCAGAGGCGACGGACGTAGGCAGGGCCTTCGTTGCGCAACGAAGCAGGCCGCTTTGACGCGGCGACCGGGGCATGGACGCCATTCCACCCGATGTAGCCAAGCGGCTGCTCAACCGCGATTTCGCCAATCTCGTCAAACGAGTGCAGGCCGGCGGCAAGATCAGCCGCGCCGAACGCGCGATGCTGCAATCAATGGCGGTCGGTGCGGGAGCGGAAGGTCCGACCTTCGTGCGGAACTACGTCGAGTTAGCCGGCGCGCTAAAGGTCAGCCGCCAGGCGATCCACTCGTGGAAGAAGTTCGACGATGCACCGAAGGCGGGATCGAACGGGCTGCACGATGTCGGCGACTGGCGCGAGTTCATGCGGCAACGCGGGCTCAAAGGCGGTGAAGAACAGCCCGACGTGCAGCAGGCGCTCAAGGCGCGGAAACTTCTCGCCGAGGTCGAGGAGCGTGAGTTGCGGCTGGCGGTGAAACGCGGCGAGTTCATCGCGGTCGAAGTCGTGCGCGCGACCTGGACGAACTGCGTCGGTCAGGCGACGGCATTGCTGCGCCGGAAGTTTGAGAACGAACTGCCACCGATCCTCTCCGGGCTCGATGCGACCGGCATCCAGGAGGAGTGCCGCAAGGCGATTGATGAAGTCCTCGCGATGCTGCACGCCGGATGAACAAGCCCGGCCGCCCGGAACCTGAACTCGTCACCATCTGGCGCGACGCCTGGCGTCCGCCGGATCGCCGTCCGCCGTGGGCGTGGGCCGAAGAGCACATCCACTCGATTCCCTACTCCCCCATCCCCGGCCGCTTTCGGTCGGAGAACTCGCCTCAGATCCGCGAGCCGCTCGAGGCGGTCGTCGATCCGAAGGTGCGGCTCGTCTTCATCATCGCGGCCATTCAATCGGGCAAAACGAGCGTCGGCGAACTCGGGCTCTGCCACATCATCGCGAACCTGCCCGGCCCGACGTTGTGGCTCGACCAGACGGACGACGATGCCAAGGACCAGGCGGAGTCGAGGCTGCACAAGCTCTTCGAGGACTGCGCGCCGGTGCGGTCGCTCTTTCCCGGAGACAGGCACAAGAAGCGGAACACGACGATCCACTTCCGCAATGGCATGACGCTCTGGGTGCTCGGCGCGCACAACAAGACGAACCTCCAGCGCCGGTCGATCCGCTGGCTCATCGGCGATGAGACGTGGCGTTGGCCCGTGGGTCACATGGCCGAGGCCGAGGCGCGCGTCACCGCGTTCGGCTGGTTGGGCAAGTGCGTGTTCATGTCGCAGGGCGGTGAGGAGAATGACGACACGCATCGGAAATTCGAGACGACCGACATGCGGGAATGGATGTTCCAGTGCTCCAAATGCGGCGCACGCCAGCCGTGGTCTTGGGATCAGATCGAGTGGTCGAAATCCGCGCGCGATGAAAACGGCGAGTGGGATTATGCAGAGGTGCGGCGGACGGCAGCGATGCGCTGTGCGGCGTGCAATCACTACTTCGACGACAGCGATCGCACGCGCCGTGAGCTGAACGCGACCGGGCGCTTCGTCGTGCAGAATCCGCGCGCCGCGAAGGAGAGCGTCGGATTTCATTGGAACGCGCTCTGCACGATGAGCTGGGGCGCGCTCGCGGAGCTGTATCTGCGGGCGAAGGCCATCGCCCGGCGTGGCGACATCAGCGCGCTCAAACAGTTCTACCAAAAGCGCCTCGCGCTGCCGTGGCGCGAGTATGCCGAGGACTACAAGCTGGAGATCACGCGCAGCGGCTATCACAAAGGCGAGCTTTGG
>JANOAZ010000130.1:0-1599 GCA_031411395.1 Chthoniobacteraceae bacterium | reverse complement strand
CTCCTGTGGTTTCCGACCGGCGGCGGCAAGACCGAGGCGTATCTCGGCGTCGCCGCGTTCACGATGGCGATTCGCCGGCTTCACGGGAAGCTCGGCGGTTACGACGCGGGCCGCGGGCTCGCGGTCATCATGCGCTACACGCTACGGCTGCTGACGATTCAACAATTCCAACGTGCCACGACGCTGCTCTGCGCGATGGAAATGCTCCGCGAGGAAAATGCAGAAAGCATCAAGAAATGGGGAAAGGAACCGTTCACGCTTGGCCTTTGGGTGGGTAACAAGGTGACTCCCGGCACGACCGAGCATAGTCACGAAGTCATCGAGGCCGAGCGCGCCGGCCAGTTTGCGTCGAGATCGACGCCGGCCCAACTGACCTTCTGCCCGTGGTGTGGTTCCGAGATTCGCGCCGGGCGCGACATCCACGTAGATCGCGCAACCGGACGCACCGCCATTTGCTGTGGCGACAAACAGATGCAGTGCGAGTTCAGCGAAGCCAAGCGCGCGACCGGGCTGCCGGTCGTCGTGGTGGACGAGGAGATTTACCATCGGCCTCCGACAATGCTCATCGGCACCGTGGACAAGTTCGCGATGATGGCATGGCGCGGACAGACGCGGACCTTGTTCGGGCGAGCAAAGGACGAGTGCCCGCGACATGGTTTGCTATGGCCGGATGCGGAATGCGCCGGTCAGCACAACGCGAAAGGCAAGCTCCCCTCGACCAAGAAGCTTTCGATTTCGCCGCTCCGTCCACCCGATCTCATCATCCAGGACGAATTTCACCTCATCAGCGGACCGTCGGGAACGATGGTCGGGCTTTACGAGACCGCGATCGATGCCCTCTCCGCGTGGAAGCTCGACGACAAGATCATCCGCCCGAAGATCATCGCCTCCACCGCAACGGTCAGGAAGGCCGAAGAGCAAGTGAAGCACGTCTTCTTGCGGCGGGTCGCCGTGTTTCCACCCCACGGGTTGGACATCGAAGATAACTTCTTCTCGGTGCAGCGTCCCGTGGAGGAAATACCGGGACGGCTCTACCTCGGCATCTGCTCGCCGGGCAGTTCGCGTCCCGCCGTTTTGATCCGCCTCTACGTCGCACTGCTCACGGGAGCGCAAGCGCTCTTCGACCGATTCGGAGCGGCGGCAGACCCCTACATGACTCTGGTCGGCTACTTCAACTCGCTGCGCGAACTTGGAGGCATGAGGCGTCTGGCGGAGGACGATGTGCAGACGCGCGCCTTCCGCGTGCAGATGAGTCGCGTGCGGCGTCCCGGCTTGAATCCGCGGAGCGTGCGGATCGTGGACGAACTCACGGGCCGCGTTTCGAGCAAAGAGATTCCCAAGAAGCTTGATCACCTCGAGACGAAATTCAAAGCAGCCTAGGCGAAGGGTGAGGCGCGCGCTGTGGACGTGATGCTGGCGACGAACATGCTCTCGGTCGGCGTGGACGTGAACCGGCTGGGGTTGATGGCTGTGAATGGTCAGCCGAAAAGCACTGCGGAATACATTCAAGCGACGAGCCGCGTCGGGCGCTCGTTCCCCGGCCTTGTCTGCACCGTCCTTACGTGGTCGCGCCCGCGCGATCTTTCACACTACGAGACC
>JANOAZ010000129.1:0-9920 GCA_031411395.1 Chthoniobacteraceae bacterium | reverse complement strand
AAAATGCCGGCGCACCTCGTCGTGACTTTCCTGCCAGATCTCGAGCGCGCTGAGTTGCTCCGGCGTGATGAGTTGAAAGTCGAGGCCGTCGTCGAGGTCG
The DNA here is from genome assembly GCA_031411395.1 of Chthoniobacteraceae bacterium. GTDB lineage: Bacteria > Verrucomicrobiota > Verrucomicrobiia > Chthoniobacterales > Chthoniobacteraceae > Chthoniobacter. The sequence continues at coordinate 9,820 of JANOAZ010000129.1, read as the reverse complement.
TGGCTGTAGTAGGTGATCTCGTCGGCGAGGTTGGCGATCTGCGCTTCGAGCGACGGCACCTGGTAACGCTCGCCGCCCGGCTCCGGCGGATCGTAAAAGCGGGCGTGTTTTTGCAGGCCTTCGAGCACTTCGAAGGAAAGATTCAGCCCCGGAAAACGCGGATAGATTTGCTCGATCTTCTCCACGATCCGCAGGCTCTGGCCATTGTGATCGAAGCCGTCGTGATCCTTCATCAGCGCATCGAGCAGCTCCTCACCGCTGTGCCCCACGGGCGAATGCCCGAGGTCGTGCGCGAGCGCGATGGCCTCGGTCAGGTCTTCGTTCAGCCCGAGCGTGCCGGCGATGGCGCGGCTGATCGAGGCGACCTCCATGGTGTGCGTGAGCCGCGTCCGCAGGTGATCTCCCGTGCCGTTGAGGAATACCTGAGTCTTGTATTCGAGCCGGCGAAAAGCCCGCGAGTGGATGATCCTCGCCCGATCGCGCTCGTACTCCGTGCGATGCGGATGCGCCGGCTCGGGATGGTGCCGCCCGCGGCTCTGGCTCGCGCGCTGCGCGAAGGGCGCGAGCGTCTCCTCCTCCAGCCGTTCCTTGTCAGCGCGGGTCCTCATCGTCCGCCTTCTTTTCAAGATGCTCCTCGGCGAGCTCGCGCCGGAGCCGCTGCGCATCGGCCCGCACCTTCATCAGATCGTAGAGCGCGAGCAGCACGGCGAGCAGCGTGATCCACGCGCAGACCGCCCAGTAGGCGAGGAAGAGAAGCGGATGTTCGCGCGGCGGCGGCCATTGAAAAACGGTGCCGACGAAGAGCATCACGAGTGCGGCCAGCACGCTGTAAAACATGACGAGCCGCCGTGCCCGCGGATGACGGATGAGCCCCTTGCTGGCCTGGATGACGAACTTGGCGTTGTTCACTGGAGCGCGCAGTCTGTCGCCACCGGGACAACAGGTCGAGCGGGAGCTTGCAGAAGCGCCTCAAAAAAGGTTTCGCGTCGTCCGCACGACGCCTATCTCGCCGCCTCCACGCAGGCGGGTGCGGCGGAGAGCGCGGGCTGTGCGAGTCCGCCAGTGCAGCGGAGCACGACCACGGTGAGGTCGTCGGAGGGTGGGCCCGCGGAGGATGCGAGAGTGACGAGCCGATCGAGCATGACCTGCGCATTGGGGGCGTCCTGCAACACGGTGGCGAGCGCGGCACTGCTGAGCATTTCCTCGGGTCGCGATTCGACGAGCGCGTCGCTGTAGAGCGCGAGGGTGTCGCCCGGAGCGAAAACGAAGCTGCCCTCCTCATACTCGGAGGGACGGGGATGCCGAGCGCGAGCCCGCCATGCCCGGTCCGCCGCGGACAAGATACGTCCTCCCTCGATCAGCCCGCCTCGCAGGATCTCATCGAGCCCGGCCACACCGATCGGCAATCGACTGAACGACTCGTTTTTCATATTGAGTTCACGCCCTTCGGCGCGCTCCATTCCTGCGTAAAATATGACTCGGCGGGCAGCGGGGCAACTCGCAGTCCGGCAATCGCCACTCGGCCTCCGGGCAACTTAGGAGCTTTCTTTCGTTTGTGCGTGCGAAGATTTTCTAATGCCCCGTGGCGGCGGGGGTGATCGGACCAGGATGACAACGCACAGAACCACGCTGCTGATGACGCTCGCCTCGTTCGCGATCGCGACGGGGCAGCTTCGTGCGGAAGCGATCCATGATCCGCAAGCGGAGTCTTTCGTTCTGGGCGCCGTTTCAAACGACGAACTGGCAGCGCTTTCGAATGCGGTCAATTTGCCCGCCTGGATTCAGCTCGCGGCCGGTCGGGATTTCAGCACGATCGACGAGAACTGGGCTGCGGTATATTCGCCGAAGGATGCCGTGGGCGCGGCTCGCGATTGGAGCACGCAGATTACCGAGGCCCGCTCCCTGGTCACCCGGGCGACCCAGGCAGAACAGAAGCGCTGGCTTGGTCATTTCATCAAAGCTGGGGAAGCCGTGGCCCGGAAAAATGCGAATCAACTCGCCGCCGTTCTGCGCCTGCTTGAAGCCGATTTTTTATCCGACCGAACTGCCATGGCATCCAACCGCAAATTTTTTACAGCAAAATGAAAAAGATGGAGTTAATTAGGCGTGTCTTAAAAGCCACCACGCCAATGTTTGGAAAACAAAAGAAAAAAGCCATCTGGGTGCAAAGCGCCCTCGAACGTTACGAGCGCCCCCTTCTGCAATATGCGATGAGCATCGTTGGAGAGATCGAGCGCGCCCGCGACGTCGTTCAGGAGACTTTCATGCGCCTGCACAATCAGGAGCAGGCTGCAATCGAGGGGCATCTCTCGCAGTGGCTTTTCACGGTTTGCCGCAATTGTTCGCTCAAGAGCCTCAAGAAAGAAGACCGCTACATCTACGTTGAGGCGCAGGAATTTGAAAATAAGCGCTGCGAATCGCTCACTCCGCTCATGGAGCTCGAGCGCAAGGAGCGCGTCACCCGGCTCACCGAGCTGGTGACCGAACTGCCGCGCAACCAGCAGGAAGTGGTGCGGCTGCGTTTCCACCACCACCATTCCTACCAGGAGATCAGCGATATTACCGGTCTCTCCGTGGGCAACGTTGGGTTCCTTCTGAATGCCGCCATGCGAAACCTCCGTGGCAAGATGGAGCGCGACGACAAGGACGAGAAGATCATTTACCTCAAGAAGGGGGTGGCTTGACGTGCGCTCGCAAATTTCAGATCAGGATCTCACGGATTACTCCCTGAACGAACTCGAGCCCGAGCAGCGGATCTACGTCGAGTCGATGCTCGCCGTCTCCGAGGAATGCCGGAACGACGTCTATGAAATGATCGACATGGCGATGTTGCTCGAAAGGGGTTTCGAGCGCGAAGCGGCGAAAGTCCCTGGGGAACTCACGGTCGAGCAGCGCGAAAAGCTGATCACGTTCAGGCCTCGGCCTCGCTACGTCGAAACTGCCGCAGCCGTATTTGCAGCTGCTGCTGCCGTGGCCTTCGCTCTCACGCACCCCGGTCTGTGGCAGGTGCCAGGTGGTGCGCAGCAGGTCGCGATGGTTTCCACGCAGGTTTCGAATTACGTCGTCGATGCCGTCACGCCGGACGATGGAATCGACGTTGTCGGCCAGCTCGCGAATTGGGCTCAGCTCGCGGAAGATCCCGTACTCAACAAATGGTTCAACTCCGAGTGGTTTGCTGCCGAACACGGTGGCCAGAGCGCGAGCTTGGGAAGCGGTTCCGCTTGGGACCCGATGCCGCGCGCCTCATTTGACGTGATGCCTTGAGCCGATTGCAGGGGCATTAGCCCGGTTTTGTAACGCCGTTCGCCGCATTTTTGCCGAACGGCGTTGCCATTTTCACCCCTGACCACTTTCTATTCCTTATGCCCACCGCGCCCCCTGCCGATTTTTCCGGAGTCATCGCTTCCGAGCCACTCGACGACAAAGCCGCGGCCGCCTTGCTCGTCGATGCGTATCGCCGGATTGCCGACGAAATGGGCAAGTTCATCGTCGGACAACAAGAGGTCATCGAGCAACTCGTCATCGCCGTGCTTGCGGGCGGCCACTGCTTGCTCGAAGGGGTGCCCGGTCTTGCCAAGACGGCAATGGTCCGCTCGCTCTCGCGCACCATGGATCTTTCCTTCCGGCGCATTCAGTTCACGCCCGACCTGATGCCCGCCGACATCACCGGCACCGACATCATTCAGGAAGATCCCACGACCGGCCATCGCCGCTTCGTCTTTCAGAAAGGCCCCATCTTCACCCAGATGCTGCTCGCCGATGAAATCAACCGCACGCCGCCGAAGACGCAGGCCGCGCTGCTCGAGGCGATGCAGGAGCACTCGGTCACCGTTGGTGGCCACACGCTGAAGCTCGAGGAACCGTTCTTCGTCCTCGCGACGCAAAATCCCATCGAGCAGGAAGGCACCTACCCGCTTCCCGAGGCGCAAAAGGACCGCTTCATTTTTCTCGTGAAAGTGGATTACCCCGAGCGCGAGCACGAGCGGCAAATCGTGGCGCGCACCACGGGTGCCTTTTCCGCCGATCTCCAGGCCGTCATTAGCGGCGCGGATATCATCGCTCTGCAAAAGGTCGTGCGAAAAGTCCCCGTTCCCGAGCACGTCATGGACTTCGTCCTCGACCTCGTGCGCTTCACCCGCCCGAGCAATCCCGACGCGCCCGCCTTCATCAAGGATCTCATCGAATGGGGAGCCGGCCCGCGCGCCTGCCAGAACATCGTCCTCGCCGCGAAGGTGCGCGCCGTCCTGCGCGGCCGTTTCCATGTCACCCTCGACGATGCCGAAGCGCTCGCACTTCCCGTTCTGCGCCACCGCATCGTTCCGACCTTCAACGCCGAGGCCGAGGGCATCAAGGTGGACGACATCATCGCGCGCATTGTGAAAGCGGTGCCGCGGGGCGAATCCAAACGCGTGCTCTAAACCCGACGCGCGCGCATGGCTCACGTCTCGGACTTTCTCACGCCGTCCGACCTCCAGAAAATCTCCAGCCTGCAGGTCGTCGCCAAGCAGGTCGTCGAAGGCTTCTGCTCCGGCATGCACCGCTCGCCGCACAAGGGCTTCAGCGTCGAGTTCAAGCAGCATCGCCAGTACGTCCCCGGCGACGAAATCCGCCACATCGACTGGCGCGTCTTCGGCCGCAGCGATCGTTTTTACATTCGTGAATACGAGGAGGAAACGAACCTCCGCGCGACCATCCTCCTCGATCTCAGCGGCTCGATGAACTACGGCCACAGCGGCGTCACGAAGTACCAATACGCCACGCGCCTCGCCGCCTGCCTCGCCTACCTCATGATCGGCCAGCAGGACAGCGTCGGCATGGTTACCTTCGACACGAAGATCCGGAAATACATCCCGCCCCGCTCGCGGGTGAGCCACCTCCGCGTGCTCATCGACGAACTCCAGCGCGCCGAACCCGGCGGCGAAACCGAGATCGGCGATGTCTTCCACGACCTCGTGCCCAAGCTCCATCGCCGCGGCCTGCTCATCATCCTCTCCGATTGCTTCGGCGACGTTCCCTCGCTCCTGAAAGCGCTCGCCCACTTCCGCCACGCGCATCACGAGATCCTCATTTTCCAAATTTGGGATCGCGACGAACTCGAATTCCCGTTCAAGCAGTGGACGCAATTCGAGTGCCTCGAACGCGCCGGCGTAAAGCACCTTCTCGATCCCGTCCTGCTGCGCGAAGCCTACCTGACGAACCTCGAAAACTTCCGCACTGAGCTCGTGAAAGGCTGCCGCCGCCACAAGATCGACCTCGTGCCGTTCACCACGGACCAGCCCTACGCGGAGGCGCTCTCAGCATACGTGAGTCGGCGGCGTGCTCGCGGATGAAGACGAGTGATGCTCTCGCAAAGGCGCGAAGGCGCGAAGAAGGAGTGACGAATCCCGCTGCCGTCGCCCTTTCTCCCTTTGCGTCTTTGCGTCTTTGCGAGAGCCAAAAAGCCGTGGAGGTCGCGCGATGACGTTCCTCAACCTCGCCCTCCTCGGCGGCGGGCTCGCGCTGACCATCCCGATCATCATCCATCTCTTCCACAAGAGCCGATTTCAGATCCAGGCCTGGGGCGCGATGCATTTGCTCGAAGCTGTCCTCCGCAACAACCAGCGCCGCATCCGCATCGAGCAGTGGATCCTCCTCGCCATCCGCTGCGCGATCCCCGCGATTCTCGCTCTCTGCATGGCGCGCCCCGTCTGGCGCGGATTCCAAAAGCTCGTCGGCGACTCGAAGACCTCCACCGTCATCCTCCTAGATAACAGCTACTCCATGGCCGCCGGTCGCGCCGGCACGTCAAACTTCGCCATCGCCCGTGACGAAGCCGCGCGCCTGCTCAACGAACTGAAGCTCGGCTCCGACGCGCAGATCGTCCTCATGGGCGAAGGCGGCGCGCCCCTCCTCGACGAGCCCACCTACGACCTCGCCCGCCTCTCGCAGGCGCTCGTGAAAGTAGAGCCCGGCTTCGGCGCCGCGACCGTGCCCGCCGCGCTGGACTACTCCGCCAACGTCCTCGGCCGCATGCACGAGTCGGCCCGGCAAGTGGTCGTCATGACCGACTTCCAGCGCGTCAGCTTCGAGGCCACGGAAGACGCGCTCGTCGGCCAGATGCTCGATCGATTGAGAAAGTCGTCGATCGCGCCGGAGATCACCTTCTGGAACATTGGCAGCGAAGTGCGCGACAACGTCGCCGTCGAGTCGCTCGACTTCTCGCGGCTCATGATCGGCATCGGGCAGAAGATCCAGATCCGCGCCAACCTCCGCAACTTCGGCGACGCCAACTATCCCGACCTGCGCGTCTATTTCAAAATCGACGGCAAGGAAAAGTCCGTCTCCCAGCTCAAGCTCGGGCCACACGAAAAGGGCCAGGTGCTCTTCACTCACGCCTTCGACACCGCGGGCTCGCATGTCGTCGAAGTGGTCGCCGACGCCGACACGCTCAAGGCCGACAACAGCTATATCGCGAGCATCCCCGTGCGCGACAAGGTGCCGTTGCTGCTCGTCAATGGCGACCCCAGTTCCGAGCCGCTCAAGGGCGAAACCGCCTTCGCCGAAATCGCGCTCCAGCCCTACAGTGCGGGCCGCGTCGAACTCGCCGACCTCATCAAGACCGCCGTCATTCGCCCCGAGGATCTCAACGCAAAATCCCTCGTCGGCCAGGCCGTCGTCGTCCTCGCCAACGTCCGCCGCCTCAACGACGACCAGACCCGTGCGCTTGAGGACTTCGTGGCGAACGGCGGCGGCTTGCTCGTTTTCCCCGGCGACCGAGTGGACGCCAACTGGTACAACGGCGCGCTGCTCAAGGACGGCAAAGGCCTGCTGCCTCTTGCCTACGGCCAGCTCGCCGGCGACTTGAAGGAAGGCTCGCCCGCCATCGGCATCGTCTCGCAACGCTACGAGAATCCCGCGCTTGATCTCTTCAACGACCCGCGCAACGGCAGCTTCTCCGACGCGCAAATCCGCATGTGGTTCCGCATGCAGGAGCGCGCCCGCGCCGCGGACGCGCCGCCCATCACCACGCTCGCCAAGCTCGACAGCGGCGACACCTTCCTCGCGGAGAAAGCCTTCGGCGAAGGCCGCGTCATCGCCTGCGCCGTGCCCTGCGACGCGGATTGGAGCAACCTGCCGATGCGTCCCTTCTACCTCCCTCTGATGCAGCGACTCTGCGTCTATCTCGCCTCCACCGTCTTCCCGCCACGCAATCTCGACGTCGGCAAACCGATCGTCTCCTTCCTCGCCGCCGCCGATGCTGGAAAGAAAGCCATGCTCGCCAAACCCGATGGCACCTCGATCGAGATGACGATCGTGAAAAAGGGTGAGCGCGGCGTCGTTGAGTTTGCGAACACGCAACAGCCCGGGCTTTACACGCTTACCTCGCCAGGCGGCAGCGTGACCCACTACGTCATCAACGCCTCCCGGCGCGAATCTGACCTCGCCAAGCTCACCGACAAAGAGATCGCTGACTTCGCCCGCGAGCACGGCGTCGCGCTGGTGCAGAACGGCACCGACTTCAAGCAACTCGACCACAGCCGCCGCTTCGGCATGGAGTTTTGGCGTCCGCTGCTCTGGGCGCTGCTGGCGCTGCTTTTCCTCGAGCTCTATCTCCAGCAGCGTTTCGCGCGGGTGCGTGGCAGGGCATGAACGGCGAACGCATTCAGACTACGCTGCGCTTCGTCGGTGGCTGGCCTTGGTGGGCCGGGCTGTTGCTCGCGATCACCCTTGGTGCCGCGGCGTGGCTGCTCTACCGGCGCGAGACTCGTTCGCTGAGCTGGTGGGTGAAGTTTGGCCTGCCCGCGCTGCGCGTGCTCGCGGTGATGCTCATCGTCATGATGCTCAGCGGACCAATGCTGCATCATCGCAAGACCATCGGTCAGCTCTCCCGCTTGTGGCTCTTCGTCGATGGTTCGCAGAGCATGGAGCTCACCGATTCGTCGATGGATTCTGGGAGGAAGATCGCGATTCTCCAGCGCCTCGGACTGCTCCGTGAGGATGCGGTGAAGATGGATCTGCCGCAGGCCAGCGCCGCGCTGACCGAAGCGAAAGCGATGGCCGACCGCGGCAGGGACCTGCAAAGCGCGCCGGTCGAAGAATGGAAGTCACTCGTTGCCGCCTTCGCCGCGAAGGCCGCCGAGGCGCGCGGCGCGCTGGGCGGCGCGGTCGAGCCTCCACGCGCCGACGCCTTCACCCGTGAACTCGCGGACCCCGCCCGCGAACTCGCGACGCGGCCTGCGGAGCGCGTGGACGATCGCGTGCGTGCGATCGGCGATCTTGTTCGCCTCGGAGATCTCGCCAAACGCTGGTCCGGCGAATTGCGTGAGGCCTTCGAGCGCAGCATCCGCGACCAGGCCGCGACAGATCAATCGCCGCTCGGCTCCGCGCTCGCGCGGTTCAACACCATGCCGCGCTGGCAGCGGCTGCAATCCGAGTTGCTCACCGGCGAAGGCACGCCCTTGCTCGGCAGGCTCGGCGAACGTCACGACGTGCAACTGCTTGAACTCACCGGCGGCGCCGCGCGCAAGCTGTGGCAGCCTACCAGCGCGGATTCCACGCTCCCCGCTGCGCTCCCCAAGCCCGTCGGTGAAATTTCCAACCTCGCCACCGGCCTGAAGAATGCCGCATCCGCCCAGGACAAATCGCAAGCTGGTGCCGTCATCCTCTTCAGCGACGGACAGCACAACGAAGGCGAGTCGCCCGTCGAGGTGGCGAAGATTCTCGCGGGTCGCGGCGTCCCGATCTTCACCGTCGGTCTCGGTCCCGAATCCCGGCCCCGCGATCTCGCCATGGTCAAAGTCGATGCGCCCGACGCCGTGTTCTTTGAGGATCGAGTGCGCGGACAAGTCGTGCTGAAGGACGATATGCCCGCGGGCCAGCCCTTCACGGTCACCATCAAGGACGGCGACAAACCCGTTTGGGAGCAGGCCTTCGTGACTGACGGACAGAATGTGCGTCGCGTTGGCTTCGATTTTCCGATCTCCGATCTCGTCAAGGACCGGCTCAAGCAGCAGCGCACCGATCAACAAACCTCCGGCATTCCTCTGGAACTGTCCGTCGCCGTCTCCCAGATCGAAGGCGACAGCCAGCCCGCCAACAATACCGGCACGCTGCGCCTGCGCGCGGTCACGCAGAAGCGCCGCATCCTGCTGCTCGACGGACGCTCGCGCTGGGAATCGCGCTACCTGCGCAACCTCTTCGAGCGCGACGAGCAGTGGGAAGTGAACACCGTCATCGCCGGCGCCACCGCTGCCGAGCCCGGCTGGCCGCGCGGTGATCGCGCCGGGGCCTTTCCGAATGAGCCGGCGATGCTCGCGAGCTACGACCTGATCCTGTTCGGTGAAGTGCCGCGCGACATCTTCAAGGACGACGAACTGCAAATGATCGCGGACTTCATCGCGAAGCGCGGCGGCGCCATCGTCTTCATCGACGGCCCGCGCGGGCGCCTGAAGGAATTTAACGGCACCCCGCTCGCCGCGCTCTTTCCCGTCGAGTGGAAAGGGGACGGCATTCGCGACGGCATCGGCCGCCTCACCCTCACCAATCGCGCGGCGGGAATCGCCGCCTTTTCCCTCGCCGCCGATCGCGCGCAAAACGCGGACACCTGGCAGAACCTGCGTCCGCCGCACTGGCTTTCCGACGTCACGCCGCTCGCCGGCGCCGAGACGCTGATCGAAGCCGAGGTGGACGGAAAGAAAGTGCCCGCCGTCGTCCATCGCCCCTTCGGCGCGGGCAAGGTTTTCTCTCACGCGTTCGATGACTCCTGGCGCTGGCGCTACGAGGTCGCCGACCTGCATCACGTTCGTTACTGGAATCAAATCGCGAACTGGGTCGCCGAGTT
>JANOAZ010000128.1:0-5986 GCA_031411395.1 Chthoniobacteraceae bacterium | reverse complement strand
GTTCAGGAAATTCTCGCGTTCGGAGTTTATCGCATCATTTACGAAATCGACGAAGCGGTCCCCCGTGTGAAAATTCTCCGTTTCCGGCACGCCCATCGCGACGCGCCTCCGCTCGAATAACACCCACATGCCCACCTTCTTCATCACCACCGCCATCGACTACACCAACGGCGCGCCGCACATCGGGCACGCTTACGAGAAGGTGCTCGCCGATGTGCTCGCGCGTTATCACCGGCTGAAAGGCGACGAGGTTTTCTTTCTCACCGGAGTCGATCAGCATGGGCAGAAGGTGCAGCAGTCGGCGGAGAAAGCGGGCGTGTCGCCGCAGGAATTTGTCGATGGCCTCACGGCGAAATTCATCGCGCTCTGGGACAAACTCGACATTAGCTACAATCGCCCCGATGGCTGGGCCGCGACGACCGATGAGCGTCACAAGGATTGCGTGCGCGCGATCCTCACGCGGCTGAATGCCGAGGGGCAAATCTACAAGGCGAAGCGCGACGGATATTACAGCGTGCGGCAGGAGCAATTCCTCACCGACAAAGAGCGCGGGGACGATGGGGAATTCGGACCCGAGTGGGGCGAGGTCGTTTTCATCGAGGAGGAAAACTACTACTTCCGCCTCGCCGAACACAAAGACTGGCTCCTCGCCCTCATCGACCGGCGCGCCGACTTCGTCACCCCCGAGTTTCGCCGCGCCGAGCTGCGCAACGCCGTCGAAAAACTCACCGGCGACCTCTGCATCTCCCGCCCGAAATCGCGCCTCGCCTGGGGCATCGAGCTCCCGTTCGACCCCGAGTTCGTCACCTACGTCTGGTTCGACGCCCTCGTGAACTACATCAGCTTCGCCCCCGGTTTTGATCTGGATTTCAACCCGGAAGCAAAACCGTCCGCCGCGGCCCTGCGTTTCAAAGACCTGTGGCCACCGCTCCACGTCATCGGCAAGGACATCATGATCCCCGCGCACGGCGTCTATTGGCCGATCATGTTGAAGGCGCTCGGCTTCAGTGACGACGACATCCCGCCCCTGCTCGTCCACGGCTGGTGGAACATCTCCGGCGCCAAGATGAGCAAGAGCGAAGGCAACGTCATCGACCCCGACCAGCTCGCCGACAAATACGGCGCCGAGACGCTGCGGTATTATTTGATGAGCGACATCGCCACCGGCAAGGACAGCGACTTTAGCGAGGAGAGGCTCATCCAGCGTTACAACACCGACCTCGCGAACTCGCTGGGGAACTTGCTGAACCGCTCGCTGAACATGTCAGCGAAGTATCGGGAGGGAATCATCAAGAATCCGGCTCTTACGAAGCGAGGAGAGTACACACCCGCCCCACAAGACCCTTTTGTCGGGGCAGAGGTGACCGAGTTGTTTGATGGGTTCACCAACGATGGAAAACTCGTGAACTTTGGAGGGTTACGGAACCAAGCCGAGCTCACCGTTGAGAGCTATGGCAACATGATGCTGGACTCACTGATCAATGCTGCCTTGCAAGACACGATCGAGCTCGCAAACGGGTGCAACGGCTTTGTGGACGTTGCGGCTCCGTGGAAGCTCGCCAAAGACCCCGCACAAGCCGACCGCCTCGACGCCGTGCTCTACACCCTCGCCGAGTCCCTCCGCATCGTGGCCATCCTCCTCTACCCCGTGATGCCGAAGGCGGCGCATGGCATCTTCGATCAGCTCGGGTGGAAGCTCGCCGAGTCCGGCCGTTTGCAGCGGTTTCATCTCGATGATGCGAAGTGGGGCGGCCTGCCCGATGGCCACCTCCTCGGCAAGCCCACCCCGCTCTTCCCGCGGATCGAGGCCACACCTTCAAATCCTGCCGCCTGAGCGGAGCAACGGGGCGTAATCATCGGTAGGGGATGCCACCAAAAAACCCGGCGTCATTCTGAGCGGAGCGCCGCATGGGCGAAGGCGGGGCGGCGCGGAGTCGAAGGATCTCCAACTATTTCTGCCGGTGCGTGCACCTGCGGGGAAGTAGTTAGGGAGACGGGCGCGAATGCGCAATTGAGCCGCACCGGGCGGCCCATTACACTCGCGCGACTTTTTCCCACGCGGCATGTCTGCTTCCTCCAATGGCCAGCCTCCCCGGATCCCGAACCACGAGATGGTCCGGATCATCGGGCGCGGCGCTTACGGCGAGATCTGGCTGGCGCGTTCGCTCACCGGGACCTGGCGCGCGGTGAAGATCGTGGACCGGCGCACCTTTGAGAATGAGAAAACTTTCCAGCGCGAGTTCGAGGGCATGGCGAAGTTCGAGCCCTTCTCGCGCGAAGATCCGGGCTTCGTCGATATCCTCCACATCGGCCGCGACGACGGCGGGCACTTCTTCTATTACGTGATGGAACTGGCCGACGATCACCTCGGCGGCGAGAGTGTCGATCCGGTGCGTTACGTTCCGAAGACGCTGAAGTCGGAACTCGGCCGGCGCTCGCGGCTGATGGTGGATGAATGCATCACGATCGGCATGTCGCTGACCAGCGCGCTCGCGGCGCTGCATCGGCAGGGGCTCGTGCATCGCGACATCAAGCCGGCGAATATCATCTTCGTCGGCGGCGTGCCGAAGATCGCGGACATCGGGCTGGTGGCGGCGAGCGGGCAAATCTCCTTCGTGGGCACCGAAGGCTACATGCCGCCGGAAGGGCCGGGCAGCGTCCAGGCTGATATCTACAGCCTCGGCAAGGTGCTCTACGAAATCGCGATGGGGAAGGACCGGCTCGATTTCCCCGCGGTCAACTCGCACCTCGCCGATCTCCCGGACCGCACCGGACTGCTGCAAATCAACGAGGTGCTCCTGCGCGCCTGCGCGAACGATCCCGGCGACCGCTACCCGAGTGCGGCGATGATGCACGAGGACCTCGTGCGGGTCCGCGACGGGCGCCCTTTGCGGCGCACATGGAAGATGCCGTGGAGGCTGATCTTCGTGCTCGTGCTGCTGGTCGCGATCGTGGGCGGGACGGTGTATGCCCTGCTCCGGCGGGCGCGCGGCGAGGTGCTCATCGAGACGGATCCGCCTGGCGCGATGGTGGTGTGCAACGGGACGATGCGGCGGGCGCCGGCGCGCTTCGAGCAGCTCCCGCTGGGGCGATATTCCGCGCACGTGATGCTGTCGGGCTTCGAGCCGACGGATCTGAAATTTGAGATCACGGGAGGCGCCGGACTGCAGCTCCCCCGCCTGCGTCTCGAGCGCTCCCACGGGGCGGTGCAGCTCGATTCGCAACCTACCGGCGCGCACTTTGACCTCCTCGACGGCGACCACGTGGTGAAGAGCGGCCGCACCCCTGCGACGCTCGCCGATCTGCCCACCGGACCGTATCAACTCGTGCTCAAGCTCGACGGCCGCGAAGAGCGGGAAAGCATCGAGATCAAGCGCGGCGAACTGACTGAGAAGGTCGTCGCGTTTGGAACCGGCCGGCTTTCCGTGACGAGCGAGCCGCCCGGCGCAGAGATCGAGATCGACGGCGCGCCCGCGGGCCGCGCACCGCTCGAGGTGACCGTCCCCGACGGCCCGCATCAGATCGTGGCCACCTACCGCAAATGGCCTGCCCTGCGACGCAGCGTGCCGGTGCGCCGAGACGAAACCACGCCGGCCGCGTTCGAGTTCATCGGCGGCAGCGTCAAGATCACGAGTTCGCCCGGCGGCGCGGCGGTCTTCGCGCTGGACAAGGAAATCGGCCGGACCCCGCTGCTCATCCAGTCGATCGACCCCGGCATCGTCGCCTACGAATTGCGGCTGCCCGGCTATAAGGGCCTGCTCATGACCGGCGCCGTGAAACCGGGCGAACAGACCTTCCTCGGCGGCCGCTTCGAGCAGCGGACCGGCCCGCAGCCGGGGATGCCGTGGGAAAATTCGCTCGCGATGAGATTTGTTCCGCTCGGCGAAGTGTGGATGGGCGTGGGACTGGTGCGTGTGCAGGATTACGATGTCTTCTGCACGGCGAAGGGCCGCGCCCGTTTGATGCCCGACTTTCCACAGGAGCCGACTCACCCGGTGGTGCGGATCAATTGGGCCGATGCCACCGACTTCTGCGCCTGGCTCACCGCGCGGGAAATCGAGGGCGGCCAACTCGAGGACGGCCAGCACTATCGCCTCCCCACCGACCTCGAGTGGAGCCTCGCGGTGGGCCTGCCCGATGAGGGCCGCGACACGCCGGAGCAGCGCGATGGCAAACCCTCGGACTTCCCCTGGGGCAAAGCGTGGCCGCCGCCGGAGCGCGCGGGCAACTATGCGGACGCATCGATCCGCCGCACCGGCCAGGCGACGATTCCGGGATTTGCCGATGGATTTCCCCAGACCTCGCCGGTGGGCACTTTTGGGGTGAATGCGGCTGGTCTCGCCGACATGGGCGGCAACGTCTGGCAATGGTGCCTCGACAGCTACAAGGGCGGCGCCCACACCCGCGATTGGGGAGTGCTCCGCGGCGGATCGTGGGGGACGGCGGCGCAGGCCGAATTGCGCTCGTCCTACCGGAACGTGGTGGATCGCCGCGAGCGGGATGTGATTTTCGGTTTTCGCTGTGTGCTCGTCCCCGAAGCGGGGCGCTGAGGGCGCGCCAGATTGAGCGAATCGGAAATCGGGGTTGCCATGGATGGGTAAACCCGATAAATCCGCGGGCCGTGATGGGAAAACTATGGGCTCACATTTTGATCGCGACCTGCTTGGGGTCGGCTGTCGTCTTCGCCGAAGATGACACGGTGGCACCGCCGCCGCTGGAAATCGTGATCAGTGTCGCCGAGCAAAAGCTCGCGCTCGTGAAGGATGGCGGGGTCGTGAGGAAGTATCCCATTTCCACGTCAAAATTCGGTCTCGGCGACGCGAACAACAGCTATAAGACGCCTCTCGGCCGCCTGCGGGTGTGCGACAAAGTCGGCGACAACCTCCCGGAAGGCGCCGTGCTCAAGAGCCGCAATGCCACGGGGGAAATTCTTCGGGTGAATGCACCCGGGCGCGACCCGATCGTCACGCGCATCCTCTGGCTCGACGGACTCGAAGCTTGCAACAACAACGCAAGGGATCGCGGCATTTACATTCACGGCACGGTCGAGGAGAGCCGGCTCGGCCAGCCGGTCAGCTACGGGTGCATCCGGATGCGCTCGCGCGATGTCGTGGAGCTTTTCGATTCCACACCGGTCGGTACGCCGGTGGAGATCATCACCGACCGACTGCCCCGCTTCCGCAGGGCGGAACCGAGGCCGGAGATTCTGTTCGCGTCCAATCAGCGAGGGAGAACTCTCTTCGGTGAGCGCGGAACTGAACCGCCACCTGCAAAGACAAACTCGAACGAAAAAATCGCCGCGGAGGTGCTGGTCGGGAAGTTGGCGGCCCAGCCGTCAAAGGCGCCGGCGACCACGCCCAAGATGGTGGCGTCGGCTCCCGCACCGATCGACGGTCCCAACGTGGTCTTCACGACCCCTCCGCCGCAACCGCCACAGCCGAATGTGGTTCTGTCGCTTAAAGGGAGCATGCTCACAGCCGACATCCCGAAAGCTCCGGACGTCGATCCCGTGCCGAAACAGCCAGCCGCTTCTCCGGTGGCCGAGACCGTTACTGCACCGCGGAATCTCGTGCTCCAGATCGTGGCTCCGCTCGATTTGCTCGCATCCACGGAAGAGACGCGGCAGCAGATGCCACTCGATCACCTGAGCGCCTACTTGCTCAACCCGCCATCTCCGCAGTTCCGCCTCGCGTTCCGCACCAATGCGGAGCCGCCGGATTTGTAGGGTCGGGGAAGAGGGGTGAAAGGGAGGTCTTCTCGCGCGGAAGCGCGACCCAAACTCGGGCGGAAGCGCGACCCTAAATCCAGTTATCCTGAGCGAAGCCGAAGGATCTCTCGCATCTAAGGGCGGAGGCGGCGCGGAGCTTCCGTCGATAGCTGGCTCCGCACCGTTTCCGCCCGCGGAAGTTAGAGATCCTTCGCAAGCTCGGGATGACTGGATTGGGGTCGCGCTTCCGCGCGAGAAGACCTCCCTTTCACCCCTCTT
>JANOAZ010000127.1:0-1851 GCA_031411395.1 Chthoniobacteraceae bacterium | reverse complement strand
GGCCTGCGTATCGCTGCCGGGAATCACCGCCTGCGAAAAGCGGCCCGCAAAACAGGGATCGGTGGCGAAAAGTCCGGTCAGTTCCGCTGCGGGAATGCGCAGCAGCACCGCGTGGGTGATGACCACCGCCGTCGAAGCGTGCGGCTCGCGATTGAGCAGAGCGCGCGCGCCGAGCAAATCGCCGGGGCCAAAGATTTCCGTGACTCCGCCCTCGCGCCGCGACTCGCAGCGTCCGCTGAGGATGAGAAAAAGCGCGTCGCATTCCGTGTCGGCGCGAAAAACGACGGAGCCCTTTTTGTGCTCCGCGACGGCCCCATTCGCGAGCAGCCGTTGCAGCGTTCCCGGCGGGAGAAGCGAGAGCAGCGGATGAGGCGGGAGCGGGTCCGCGGCGAGGGCATCGCCATCCGTTCCGGCGGCGTCGGCCAGCTTCGGAATGCGTCCATTTTGGCTCCCAGGCATCACCGGAGCGACCTCTGCTGTCGGCCTGAGCTTCTTGTTTCTAAGCCAGGAAAACATCACGTAAGGATTATCGCACGGCTCCTGCGAATCACAACTCGCCGGGCCGCTGGGAGATGCTTTTAGCAAGTGGCGGGCCGCGAAAAGACTACGATTTGAAATCGCGCGAGGAAAAGACGACCACGCCGATGATGAGGAAAGTCGAGTCGATGCCAAAGAGCCACGCGTAGTCTTCGATCATCCTTTCCCACGGCACGGGCTGGCGGAAGCAATTCAGCCAGGTGCTCATGTGCGTCGTCATCATCCACGGACGGTATGTTTCAAAGTAGGGGACGAGGTGGAGAATCCAATCGACGAAGAAGATCGTGATCGCGGAGATCGTGGCGGCGGCGGGCTTCATGTTCCAGCAGGAGAGATGGAAGGAAAAAGTAGAGATCGTGAGCAGGCTCAGCCCGAGACATGGTAGCGCGCAAAGATACCGCCGAAGCCCCGGCTCGAAGTCGTAGAGCATCAGCAGCCGCTCTTCGGGCACCATGAGAAAGAGGCCGCCATTGCCGCGGACGAGCGTGGCGGCGGCGAGCGCGGTAAGGCCGATGAAGACGACGAGGATGAACGTATAGATGACGCACGTTACGTATTTCACGAGCAGCACGCGGACGCGCGAGATCGGCCGGCAGAGCGTCATGCGCATGGTGCCGTCCTCGACTTCCTTCGCCACGATGTCGCCGCCGACCAGGCAGAGATAAAGTGCGCCGAGCAGGAAGATCGTGGTCGCGACCATAATCATCGCGAGGGTGAGGCCGGAGAAGTACTGCTCGAAGATGCCGCCGTTGGATTCGATCATCTTGCGCATCCATTTCTGCCCGCGGGGGAGCTGCCAGAGGATGAGCACGAGCGCCTCGACGCCGATGAAAACGCCGAAGCCGAGGTAGGTCCGTTTGCGCGCGAAGAGCTTCCAGAGTTCGCCGAAAAGCTGGAGGAGGAAGAGGCTCATCGGAACGTCGATGTTCGATGTTCGATGTTCGATGTTCGATGTTCGGCCAGCCGCAGGCGCTGCGGTGGTTCGTGGGCGTGTCCAGATTCCGCGGCCGCTGCGCGGGGCTGAACGTCGAACATCGAACATCCAACATCGAACATCGAACGCAGAGGCGGTTTCCCCATTTTTGCGCGGTAAAGAACGAGGCTCATGAGTTTGAGGCGAAAGAATTGGCCTGCGTCATTTCGAGATAGATTTGCTCCAGATTCCGCCGCTGCGGCTCGACCGCGCTGACCCGCACGCCGCCATGCACTAGCTTCGCCACGAGATCGGCGGTCTGCCTTTCCCCGTCGATCGCGATGACTCCGCGCTCGACGACGTGGTCGCCAAGCAGCGCGGCGGCGCGCTCCCAATCATCC
>JANOAZ010000126.1:0-2554 GCA_031411395.1 Chthoniobacteraceae bacterium | reverse complement strand
GCACACGCCCGCGTCGGGGTGATTGATTCGCGGCCTCGTAGGGGCTGAACCACGCCTTCGGCAGAATCCGCGTGATGATGGAGCGCAGCGGATTCATTTGGGCAGATGACCGATGACAACGCTCGTGCCGACACGAACGGGGCGGCCGTAGATTTCCGGCGCGAGCTTCCGCAGCGCCGTCTGGCACGCCGCTATGATCGCGTGGATCTCGTCGATCCGCCGCTTCGTGACGCTGCTACCCGATTCCGACCATGCCGCGAGCGTGCGCTTCAGCTCCGCTTTCTGGGCGGCGAGGATTTCCTCCACCTCTTCGCGCGTGAAGCCGATGGAGTAATCAGGTGTGGACGCCACCAGCTACGAGATCGTTCCCGTGCCGGAGCCCTGGAGCACCGCGTCGCTCGGGGCTGCCGGGCTGCTCGGCTTGATCGGCGTCCGCGAGCGGCGGCGCTGGAGGAGTCTAGTCCGGCGTTAACTCTCCTTCCTCCGTGAATTTCTCAAGTTCTCATTCTCCGCAATAACTGGAATTCGTTAGACGCGTTTCGCCAGTTTGGGGACGAAAGCCGTCCGGTCGGGGGGCCGGGCGGCTTTCATTTGTTTCCTCGACGAAAAGTGCCACTCCCATTCATCCCCGCTGCCAAAACGGCGATGAACTGATCGCGCGTGTTCACCGGCGGTCAGGTCTTCAACCGGTTCAAGAGTGCAGACGCGACGGAGTAGCCGCGTTCGACAGCCCGCCGGTCACGAGATGCCGGAATCCAAGAGGAATGGCCCGCCCGGAGCCCCGAGGCGCGGCGGGAACGTCTCGATAAGCGGATCACCAAAGCCGTCACCCGGCAATCCGAGACACTCGCCGAGACGATCGTGCAGCGGGTCGTAGCGCAATTCGCCAAGCGGGAAGACAGAAATTCCGAGTCGAAGACAGCGACCCGATCGAGCGGATTCCGTTGCCCTCCTGTGTGATGAACACGATGCGGCGGATGGACGTGCGGACTGTCGGGCAACTTACTGCCTTGCGCGAAGGGGATCTCATCTACCTGCGCAACCTCGGCCCCGCGTGCCTGCGCCAACTCAACCGCGTGCTCGCCCTCTTCGGGCGCAGACTGGCGGGATGAATGTAGCGGGTCAGGGAATGATCTGATCCAGAACTGGATTACTTCGGCGCGAAAGCGAAGTTCGTAAAATGCTTGAGCAAGCCCCTATCAAAGGTGGCCAATTCCTTGCATCCCCGCTCTTTAGATAAAGCGGCGATGAGCGCATCCGACAGGTCGGCGCCCAAGCGAACAGTTTTGAGCGCACCGCGGATGCGGCCTTCATCCTCGAAGACCAGATTCTGAATCGTCAGCAACCTCGCAAATGTTTCTGCAATCTCATCGCGCGTCCAACCGTAGACACCTGACAACACCCAATCCACCTCCACTAGCACGAGGTCCGGCACGAAGAATGTCGCGCTCTTCTTGTTTAGCAGAAGCAAGACGGCCTGAAACTGAACCGGATCATCCTGCGTCAGATAGCGGACCAGGATATTGGTATCGAGCCCAGTCATCCCTGCGAGGTCTTGGTCCGCTTCGAGGCGCGTGCCGCACCCGCCCGGATCGCGGCTGCCATCTCATCCAGAGTGGCAGGTTTGGCACGGCCTTTTTTCGGAAAAGAATCCGCAAGCTGCGCGAAGGAAGCAGCCTTCGCAGTCAGAATCACCCGGCCGTCCGGCTCCATTTCAAAACAAAGCGTTGCCGACGGCTGCGCATGCAGCGCCGCCACCACGGCCTTCGGGATCGTAGTCTGATTTTTTGAAGTAAGCGTGGAGGTAAACACCATGCGCGGAGATTTGCACCATTCCGTGTAATCGTCAACGAACAAGGAAAAGGAAACCTTTCACGAGGATCGCCGCGAACTGAAATCGAATACTCGATGACTGAGTCCTCGTGACGCCAAGTGCCGACGAATCTGTTGGTGTTCGTTAAGTGCTCCATAACTGGACGCGTGCTATTTCGCCGAACGACCCCAAAATCAGCGACGGCGGAGCGTGGCGCGGTAGCTGCGTGGTGGAGCGAAGAAAGAAGCTACGGACGTAGGACAACGCCACGCTCGGACGAGACGGGTTCGAGCTAGAGTTAGCAGCTACCGTGACACGCGGAGCCGTTAGAGGGATGAAGGAAGGAGCGAGCGTCATCTGCGGAACTGGGAGCAAAAAGGGTGGCCTTGGCGCAAAGTGAATTCTGATGAAAAAATACCAACTCCACACCAAGACCGAGGACATCCTGAAACGCTTTCCCGCGCTGTGCAAGCGCCTGGATGGCGCGGAGCGAACCCCGGAAATTCCCGGCGTGCCCCGCGTGCTCTGCCTCGGGGCGGACCTCGAAAAAGCCGGGGCCTGCGTCGCCGTGCAATGCGGGCTCTCCGAGCCAATGGGCCTGGGCACGCTGACCCGCGAGACCGTGCTAAGCCTGATCGCGGCCCTGCGCACCCGAGGCTGGCGCTGCGTGCTCGGAATGGAGGCGTGCGGCTTTGGCTGGCGCTTCCAGCGGCAGCTCCGGGAGGCGGGCGCGGAGGTCCT
>JANOAZ010000125.1:0-29801 GCA_031411395.1 Chthoniobacteraceae bacterium | reverse complement strand
AAACAGAGTTTCGCCCGCAATTGCGTTCCCAAACGGAGTTTGGGAACGAGGACGGCAGAGAGTTTGTAGTTGCCGGGGCATTACATCGAGGCACTCAAGCCGCCGAGCCGGGGACGCGCTGACTATGTTGCCTTCGACGCACCACGCATCACCCTCTGGAGCAGTTGCTCTCCGCTCATGCGAAAGGCGGCGTCGTGCGGACAGGAGGACACGCAGCGGGGTTGAGGGGTGGATCGTTCCCCCTCGGCGTCGCAGAGGTCGCACGTTACCGCCTTGGGTTGCGCCACGGTCGTGATTTTTCCCGGATGCTCCAGGTCGGGCACCTCGACGCGCCGATGTTCATTCGGGACCATGAAGATGTTACCGTACGGGCAGTTGTCCGCGCAGAGACCGCAGCCGATGCAGTGATCCTCGATGACGATCTGGAGGTGCTTCCCTCGATGGATCGAATCCACCGGGCAGCCCACCATGCAGTGCGGGTCGGCGCAGGATCGGCAGGCTGTGCCGATCAGCCAATTCTCGAAACGCAGCCCATCGCGGAGCATCCGCGTGACCGGTATGCCGTGGGACTCGGTGCCGTGCTGCTGCACGCATCCCCGGGTGCATTCGTCGCAGCGCGTGCAGAGGTCCATGTCGAGAGCCAGGATGCTTCGGCCTTCGTAGAGACCTTGCTCGACATAATCGCGGAGCAGCGGGTTGCTCTCATCATCGCTGCGGAGGCGGTTGATGGCTTGCTCGACCAGCCGGCGGCGGAGGACAGGGAACTCGCGCAACATCGGGAGAAAATCGGCGCGGCTGACCCGCGCCAGCTCCAGGTGCCCCAAGGCGGAACAGGTCGCCGTGCGCAGCCCCGCGGGGATGGCGTCGGTCAAGTCTTCGCCGGCCCGCTCGAGCGCGGATGCGATGGCTTCGTCGGCTTCATCGAATGTCTTGCGGACATCGTCCGCGGAAAAAGCGAGCAGACCGATCTCGCCCAGGATCGTCCCCGGTCCGCGCGACAAAACCTTGGCCTCCTTCTGGAAACGCTGGACGCCGATCCGGACATAGCCGAGCCGCACGAGATAGAGACTGTTTACTTCTTCGCCTTGCTGGAAGAGGACCTGGCCCGGACTGACCCGCACGAAAGTAACTCGCTGCCGGAGATAGTTTACAATCGCCCGGTACTCCTCTTGTGCGATGCCCTTGAACAAATCGGAGCCTTGCAAAACCAGATCGAGCGAACGCTGGCGATATTCGCTTTCGAAGCGCTTGCGCTGGCTGGGGAGACGCATCAAGCGATCGAGGACATTGCGGCGCACCTCCCAGACCTCCCCATCTTTCACGGCCATCACGTCGGCGGCTCGCGGCGATCCGGTGAGGCAGGCCATCTCCCCGACGATCAAGTTGGCGGGAGTTAGTTCCATCCGCCAGACGGGCTTGTCGCGGTCGTTGCGCAGGACTTCCCCGACGAGCCCTTTCGTGGGGTGTGGCGCGGTGGGAAAGACGGTGGCCTGGAGTTTCCCAGTTTTGATGATGAACGCGGTGTTGCCAGCATCTCCCTGGCGGCACAGGTACTGGCCTGCTTTCAATCTCCGCCGAATGACGAGCCCTTGCTGCCACCAAAGAAACTTGGGCGGGACGCCGGCGAAGATCGGATCGCGGGTGAGTTCCATCGCAGACATCACTTCCGCGGAACCGTCGCGCACCGGCGGTTTAACTTTCGCGACGGGCTTGAAGGTAATCGCGCTCGTCGGGCACGAGACCATGCACTCGCCACACTGCACGCAGCTCGATTCACCCATCCGGTCATTGAGGTCGAAGCCGATTCCCGCGGTCGCGCCTTTGCCCGTCCGGCCGATGACATTGTTCTCCATCACCTCGTCGCAGGCACGCACGCAGCGGTCGCAGAGGATGCACGCGCTGTGATCCACCAGGAAGACCGGCGAAGAAGTGTCGAGTTGGCGGCGACCCACGAGCGGCGCGGCTTCCGGTGGCGGATTCGAGAGCACGTCGAGTTGGAAGTGCGAGGCATTGCCACCGCACCGATCGGTCATCCGCCCGAGTTCGTTGAAGGGCGCCAGTTCCTTGCTCAGCGCCGGTGCCGGAGCGGGCTTGAGATGATCCGCGGCGAGCAACTCCGTCATCACCGTGACCGCCTGCCGCACCCGCTCGCCATCCGGTCCCGGGGCTTCCATGGTGAAGACTTCCATCCCTTCCTTGACCTGGTGCTGACAGGCCGGGAGCAGCTTTCTTTCCGGCGCGCGTTTGCCTCGTTTCTGTCCATAGATCTGCACCACGCAGAGCCGGCAGACCGCCACGGGTTTCATGTGCGGCAGGTGACACAGGGTGGGAATCGGGATCTTCGCTTCGTCGCCGGGCTGCAGGACGTAGAGCTTCACCGCCGCGTCGTAGATCGTGGTGTAACGAGGCTTCGTTCGGCCTTCCGGGTCCATCACAATGTTGCCGTTCGCATCCTTCAGCGGTTCCGCCATTGGCACCGTCACCGGCTGGCCGTCGATCTGGAGGGTGATGACCCTCTCGTAGTCGGACTCCGTCGGGGCGTCGAGCCGCACGAGCTGTCCGTTGATGTCGCGACTAAACAATCCTTCATCGTCGTCGCGAACAAAGAGGCCCTCGATTGGCTCGGGAGTTTCCGGCATTACCTAGCCTCCTTCCGCGCAGTTAGATGTTGTGCGACGTCTTCCTCGAAGAAAGAAATTGCGGTGCGCAGCGGCACTGGCACCGATCGACCGAGGCCGCAAATGGAAGCTAACTCGATTGCTTTACCCATCTCCTTGATCAAGGGAACAAGTTGATCCTTCCAGCGATCCGCCGCGATCTGTCCGTCGATCAGATTGGTTCCGAGCGAGACCAGCTTCTGCGATCCGATCCGGCAAGGGACGCATTTCCCGCACGACTCGTTGCGGAAGAACTCCATCGAATTTAGCGCCTGCTCCGCCATGTCGCGACCCTCGGCATAGACCACCACTCCGGCACCCAGCGCCTGCGTTGGGCTGAGCGCGCGAAAGAGATTCAACTCCAACTCGAGATCCAGAATGTCCAGCTCAGTGGCGTTGGGATCGAACCCCCGGCGCTGCGCCAGTGCCTGCCAGCTCTTGTTGTTCACATGATCGCGCGGCAGCCCGCCGCCGACGGTGAGCTTGGCCGGAAGAAACCCTCCCGACGGTCCCGAGGGGGCGAACGCCTTTAGCTTCCGGCCTTCGATGATACCCTGGCAGTATTGCTCACCCTCGATTAGTCCGCGCAAGGTGAGTCCCATCGGCACTTCATATACTCCCGGACGTTTGACGTCTCCTGATACTGAGAAGATCCGCCGCCCTTTCCATCCGTTGACGCCTTGCTCTGCGTAAGTCTTCCCACTTTTGAGGAAGATATAGGGAACCCAGGCAAATGTTTCGACGTTACTTACCAGGGTCGGCAAGTCTTCCAGCCCATTGGTCTCCAGCTTCGGCGGCATATTCCGCGGCTCGCCGCGCCGATCGGACATCGCCTCGATCAGCGCACTCTGCTCGCCGCAGATGTAACCTCCCGGACTCACGAACACCGAGATCGGGAAGGACCGGCCCAGCACCGACGCATTCTCGCCGCAATAACCCAGTTGCTCAGCGCGTGCGATCTCCGCCCGGCACGCTTCGATCTGCTCGGCGTATTCGTGACGGATGTAAATGAAGCCCTGGGTCGCCTCGGTCATCAGTCCGGCAAGGATCACGCCTTCCACCACAAGGTGCGGGTATCGCAGAAGTAACTCACGATCCTTAAAGGTTCCCGGTTCGCTTTCATCGCCATTGACCACGATGAAGCCGCGATCGTCGGTCTGGCGCAGGCATGCCGTGCGGATCGCGTCGCGCACGTCGCGCCACTTTTGGGATGCGGGGATGCCCGCGCCGCCCATTCCGCGGAGGTCGGCCGCATCCAGTTCGCTGAACACACCTTCCGCCCAGCCGCCCAACTGCGCGCCTTTCGCCCACTCATCTTCGGTCCGCCAGCACCGCACCGCCTCGATCACTTCGGGTTCCATGGCAAAATCAACGCGGAACTGCCGGACGCAACCCATTCGGAATTGTTCAATCTGCCACGGACTCCAGTTGAACTTCACGGCCAGCGTCTCGGCCGCTGCCGCGAGCGAGGCATCACGAGTCGAGATGGCCATGCGCACGGCGGCATAGTCCGGCGGGTTTCCGCTGTAGGGATCAATCACCGAATCCGCGGGCGAGTAAGGAAGATCCGCATCGAGATCGGCAGCCGGCGACTCATCCCGCAGATACTCTGCGACCGTGCAGGTCAGTTCCTCAGAGGAACGCGCGAGGTGATAGTGCTCAGACTCGCTTCCCTGCATCGCGACCGCCGCCGCAGGAGCCCGATCGCAGCGCCCGAGGCACGAGACGCCCTGCACCGTGACCTGCTCGCCGCAGCGCGTCTGCAACTCCCGAATTATTTTCCCCGAACCCGCCAGGTGGCAGGCCATGTCGCGGCAGACCCGCAGCACTACCTTATTGGGTGGGGTAAGTTGAAAATGCGGGAAGAAACTGGCCACCGCTTGCAGCCGATAAAGTGGAATGCCCGAGTTACTCGAATACTCCTCCATTGCCTCCCGCTTGAGATAGCCGTGTTCATGCTGGATCCGCTGCAACGCGGGAACGAGCACGGCACTGTAGGTGGGACTGGTCGTCGTGGGACTCATGCCAGGCGGCGAACCTCGATGGTAATCAGAGAGTGGTTCATTCGAGTCCTGATTGATTGAGAATACTTTTCCGGGTTCCCGGTGCAAGGCCATCGCCCGCATCTCCACGTCTCGGAGTTGCCTCGCCGGCGACTGGCAGCGATTGCGTCACCGCGGTGGCATCCGGCGGTGCGTGGAAGGTGTGACAGCTTTGGCAATCCCACTTCACGCCGCCGGCGCTGCGTTGCGCGGCGGCGAGGGCGGCGTTGTGCTCAGCGGCGGCGCTGCTTGTTTTTACGGCGTCCCAGGGCTGCGCGGCATTGGCCACTTGCGGCCGATGGCACTCGGCGCAGAGAGCCTGCGAGGGCAGGAGGATGTCGCTGGTCAGCTTGCTCTTCGTGGCGGCGCCGTGGCAATCGGTGCAGGCCATGTGTTCGTGAGGCAAATGGGTGAAGGGTCCGCGCTGGACCCAGCGCTCGGCGATCTTCGGGCGATTGACGACGGGGAGTTGACCCGCGGCACCGGGGGTGACGGTGTGGCACTTGGCGCATTCGGTGAGAAATTTGGGATTGCCGGCGCGCATCGTGCGCGTGGTTCCGTCGTCGCGCGGATCGCCTTCGAGGAAAACGCGACGTTCGAGATCGGCGAGCGTGTTCAGGCCGCGACGGCGGAGGCTTTGCGTCTCGGCTTCGACGCGCCGGGAGATTTCCACGGGATCGGTGAGGCCCTCGGCGCGCAGGGCGGCTTCGAAGGAGGTGCCGAGGCTGGCGAGGAAGTAACGGACTTTCTCCGGATCACCGTGCGGCACGCGCAGCTTGGGCAGGCTCGGCTGGATCTGGAGGGTGTGACATTCCATGCAGTGTTTTTCGTGGTCGATGGGCTGAAAGAAAACACCGCCCGGTCCAGGCT
Organism: Chthoniobacteraceae bacterium; assembly: GCA_031411395.1. Taxonomy (GTDB): domain Bacteria; phylum Verrucomicrobiota; class Verrucomicrobiia; order Chthoniobacterales; family Chthoniobacteraceae; genus Chthoniobacter. Next base: position 24,232 of record JANOAZ010000125.1, on the reverse strand, counting down.
GGTGGCATGAGGCGCAGTTCAGCTTTCCGCTTTTGATCGCCGGAAGATCGCCGCGCAGATGACGGGCGTGGTTGAACTTCAGGTCCGCTGGGTCGCGTGCGCCGGGCTGCTCGTAGCCGAAGGGCGGATGACCTTCCGCGTAATTTGCAAATGCCGGGAGGGTGCCGACGGGGCGCGGCGCGGCGATGAAGCGGATGAGGCCGTCGCCGAGATCGCGGTTTTCTCCGCTCGCGGCGACGGTCGCCTCTTCCAGCTTGAGTGAGCGGCGGGTGCGGCGCAGTTCGTCGGCATTGTCATGACACGTCGCGCAGGTCTGGCGCTCGGGGAGCGCCATGCGTTGTGGGCCGGCGTGTTCCCGGTGGCAGACGGCGCAGGAGGTGGCATGCACGACGTTGAGTTCATTGGAGACCGTGCGGAGGGCGAGTCCGGTGGATTGCGGGAGGTGCAATCCCTGGGTGGGATGGCACTTCAGGCAGGCCTGATCCATGAGTGAAAGTGAGGTGCGCGAGAGAAGCTTCGCTGCGTCCGGTGTGGTCGCGGCTGTGGCCAGCGGGAGGTGTGGAGTGGCTGCCGGATCGCGCAGGAGGGATTTGAAAAGATCGCTCTCCGCCTCGAGGTGGCAGGCCCGGCAGTCCGTGGCAAAGCGCGCGTGATTCTCCGAGATCGGGCCGGTGCTGAACGCCTGCTGTGTTCCCCAATATCGGTAGGTGAACACGCCGACGATCGAGACGACAACCGCAGCGGCGAAGCACCACGCGCGAAGGCTGCGGAGATAGTGGGACTTCCGAAAGTAGCCGAGATTTCCGGCGTACTTTCCGGCGATCTGTTTCTGCGTGGGTTTCTTTTCCGCCATGGCCGCGACTTACGTGATGACGAGGAAACGCACGGCGACCCAGGCGTGCCAGGCGGTGAAGATGAGCAGCGCGAAGGACGCAGGCACATGGATGACGAGCCAGCCGTGCAGCCAGTGCTGGTACTTGGTTTGCAGATCCATGAGGCGGCGGTCATCGCACTTGCGCTGCAAGTCTTCGACCATCGGCTGCCATTCCGGGGCGACCACCAGCTTCAGCGCGCGAAAGCGATCCGAGGCGGTCTTGTCATTGCCGAGGCGATCGCGGTCGCCGCGTTCGGCCGCGAGATAGGGAAGGCATTCGTCGTCGAGGAATTCGCGCAGCAAATGGAGCGACGAATCGCCGGCGGCTTCGCTTCCGCGGCTTCCACCGTTCGCAGTGGCGAGCGGACTCAAGGTTCGCCGGATCTTGAGCGCCTCCTCGAAGAGCATTCCGCGAAAGAGCGGGATCTCTTCGAAGACGACTTCGCGCGGTAGCCGCTCTTTCATGAGGCGCGGCATGAACTGCTGGAGAGCGAGTCCGAAAAATCCGCTGAACATCACGACGACATAGAGAAACAACAGCCACGAGGTGTGCGGCCCGCCGCTCCGAAAGCCGCAATGAAACAGGATGAGCGGGATGGTCAGGACGGTCAGCCAGATGTGCGCCCTGAGCCAGGACTGGACGCTCCCGATCGGCCAGAGCCGTTTCTTTTTTCGAATCCCGAGCGCCGCAGCGAACAGGAAAATGGCAAAGGCGAGCGAGCCGAGCACGAGACCGAGCGGCGTGCCCCCGACGGTGTGGCGGGTGGGCGGCGTCTCGCCGAAGAAGCTCGGAAGCTGGATCGGAAAGGGGAGGCGCTGCGGGTGGAAATTGGCCGCGTAGAGCAGCGCGGTCGCGGCGGTCGCGAGCACGGTGAAGAGCAGCCAGGGGAAGTGGGAACGGTCGATCCTCATGCGCGCATGCGTGCGAGTCCGGGGCCGGGGATCCTGAGTTGGTGGGCGATCTCGTCCATCGGGAGAATAAGTGGAAAGCTAGGGACCGCGGCGCAGCCATGCCAGCGCGGAATCGTCGCGAGTACTTCGTTGTTCGCCTTTGCGGTTCGCGATGCTATATCCGGGCGCCGTGGCACACCCCCTTTCTTTCCCAGCGCTTCGCATCCTTCTCCTTTCCAGCGCGCTGCTTGCGGCGGCATCGGCGGCGGAAGATCCGAAGCTTTCCAGGACAAAATTCACCGGCTCGCCGTCGTGTTCCTCGACGAGCTGCCATGGCGGCGGCACCGGGCGGAATGAGGCGGTCATTTACGAACGCAAGGATCGGCATGCGGTGTCCTATGGAATTCTGGGAAAGGGAACGTCGCTGCGAATCGCCGAGGCGCTCGGCATCGTCGGCGATCCGGGAAAATCGGCCCAGTGCAATGTCTGCCACGCTCCGATGCAGGGCGTGCCGCTCGATCGGCTGATGAAAGAGGCGCTCGCCGACCGGGGCGTCGGCTGCGAATCGTGCCACGGCCCGGCCGAGAATTGGCTGCGCTTTCACACCCGGCCCGACGTGAACTTCCAGCAGATCGTCGGCGCGGGAATGCGCGATCTCAATGACATCTACGGGCGGGCCAATACCTGTGTCGCCTGTCACTTGAACCTCGATGAGCCCATTCGCGTCGCGGGCCACCCGGAGTTGTTTTTCGAACTGGACGGGCAATGCCTGGCCGAGCCGCCGCACTACAAGGATGAGCGGCCCGCGCTCGGCCCGCGCTCGTGGCTCACCGGGCAGGCGGCTGCGCTCCGGGAGATGAGTTGGAAGCTCGCGGCGAAGCGTGACGAGCGGCTCGTGCTGCGCTGGAAAGCGGTGGTCTGGCTGCTCGGCAAGACGGAGGCTGGGAAAAAAGAATTGCCCACCGGTGAAAATTTCGCGGCGATGCAAGCGGCGGCGGACAAGCTCGCGCGGGATGCCGCCAAGGCCCTGTGGACGAAGGCGCAAGTAGCCGGTTTGCTCGGCGATTACGTTTCCGTCCGGGCGGAATTCACCGACCCAAAAGCGGACAAGGTGGAATTGCGGCGTCGTGCGGAAGTGCTTGTCCCGGCGATCGATCGGCTCTGGGCGGGATGGAAGAAGCAGGGCGGGGCCGCCTCGACTGACTTTGAGTCCGCGCTCGACGCGGCCAATCTCATCGCGCGCGAACAGGACGACTTTGAGCCAGCGAGATTCGCCGCCGCCCTCGAACGGTTGGAGGTGGCGTTCCAGAAGGTGTCGAAGCCGTAAGCTGCGACGGGCTTTGGAATCTTCCTGCGCGGCCTCTGCGTCTCTGCGTCTCTGCGTTGAAAGACAGAATTCAACTGCCTGGATGCGGCTGAGCTTGGGAACGATGACGAGCTTTGGATTAGCGCTTCGCGCCCGCGGCTTCGCCCCAATTCAATTCGCGCCCTCGCCGGAATCTTGACGCAATTCGCCAACCCGTCATTTTCTGTCCCCTCCCGCCATGCACGTCTCCCCGCCAGCGTCGCTCTTCGATCTTCAGATCAATGGATTCGCGGGCGTGGATTTCCAGCAAGCTGAGTTGACGCTCGACGAGCTTCGCCGGGCGGTGCAAGCGCTTCACGCCCACCAGACGCAGCGCATTTTCCTCACCCTCATCACCGATGATCTCGAGGCGCTGTGCCGCAAGTTTGCGCGCGTCGAGGAACTGCGCCGCGCCGATGCGCAGATCGCGGAGACGATCTGCGGTTACCATCTCGAAGGCCCGTGGCTCAGCCCGGAGCCGGGTTATTGCGGTGCCCATCCGGCGGAACACATGCGCGGGCCCTCGCTCGCGGACTATCGCCGCCTGCAGGATGCGGCGGGCGGCAACATCCGGCTCATCACGATCGCGCCCGAGTGGCCGGGCAGCGATGAACTCATCGCGGAAGCGACCCGCGAGAAGGTCGTCATTTCCCTCGGCCACACCAATGCCTCGGACGCTCAGATCGATACGGCGATCCGTGCCGGCGCCACCCTCTGCACCCATCTCGGCAACGGCGTGCCGATGACGCTCCTCCGCCACGACAACGTCATCCATCGGCTGCTCGCCCGCGACGAACTCACCGCCTGCCTGATCCCGGACGGCATTCACCTTCCGCCGTTTGTGCTGCGCAATTACTTTCGCGCGAAGCCACCGGGCCGCGCGATCTTCACCACCGACGCGATGGCCGCCGCCGCTGCTCCGCCCGGGCGCTACACCATCGGCGCGAGCGAAGTAGAAAGCCGTGACGGCGTGGTGCGCGTGCCGGGCAAGCCGAACTTCGCGGGCTCCGCGCTCACGCCCGACCGCGGCGTCACGAATGCCGCGGCCTGGCTCGGGCTCTCGCTCGCAGACGCCCGCGCACTTTTTTCGACGACGGCCGCCCGACACTTCGCTATCACCCTCCCCTCTCTCGAATGACTCTCGTGCTCGCTCCTTTCTCCGCCTGCCGCCGATGAGCCGGCCCGTCGGATTTGCCATCGTGGGCAGCGGGATGATCGCCGACGTGCATGCCGGTGCGATCGCGGCGGTGCCCGAGGCGCGCCTCGTCGCGGTCTTTTCGCGCGGGACGGAAGGGCGCGAGAAATTTGCGAAAGCGCACGGTTGCCGCGCGGTGGGCAGCATCGAGGAACTGATCCGCAATCCCGAGGTGGAAGCCGTCTGCGTGACGACGCCGAGCGGCGCGCACGCCGAGGCCGCGGTGCCAATCCTCGAAGCGGGAAAAGCCGTACTCTGCGAGAAACCGCTCGAAGTCACGATCGCGGCCTGCGACCGGATCTTCGCCGCCGCCGAACGCGGAGGCGGCGTGCTCGCGGGTGTTTTTCAAATGCGGCTCGGCCCTGGCGCGCACAGCATCAAAGCGGCGATCGAAGCGGGCCGCTTTGGGCGGCTCACGTCGTGCAGCGCCTACATCAAGTGGTGGCGTGCGCAGGATTACTACACGTCGTCGAGTTGGAAGGGCACCGCGGCGCTCGACGGCGGCGGCGCGCTGATCAACCAGGGCATTCACGCGGTCGATCTGCTCCAGTGGCTCGTCGGGCTGCCGGAGGAAGTGGCCGCCTTCACCGGCACCCTCGCGCATCCCGGCATGGAAGCGGAGGACACCGTGGCCGCGACGATGCGCTTTCCGGGGGGTGCGCTCGGGGTCATCGAAGCCGCCACCTCCGCCTATCCCGGCTCCGATCTGCGCATCGAAATCATCGGCGACCGCGGCTCGGCCACGCTCGTCAACGACAGGATCACCTGCTTCGAATTCGCCGAACCCTTGCCGGGCGATGAGGCCCTCGTGCAGGCCAGCGCCGCGTCCGCGATTCAGGTCGGAAAGTCCGATCCGAGAGGCATGAGCTGGGACGGGCACCAAACCCTCATCCGCGATCTCGCGCTCGCCCTCCGCGAGGGACGCGCGCCGGCCATTCCCGGCATCGAGGCCCGGCGCGCGGTGCAACTCGTGCTCGCCATTTATGAAGCCGCCCGCACCGGGCGCACCGTCCGCCTTTCCTCATGAAAACCCGATTCGCCTTTATTGGATTCCGCCACAGCCACGCCTTCGATCTGCTCAACACCGTCATCGATCGTCCGGATTGCGAGATCGTCGCTTGTTGCGAAGAAGACGCCGCCACCCGGGCATCGCTCATCGCCTCAGGCCGCGCGGATATCACCCACGAGGACTACGCGAAGATGCTCGACGAGGTGGAATGCGACGTGGTCGCCGTTGGCGATTATTACACGAAACGCGGACCGCTCGTCGTCGAGGCCCTGCGGCGCGGACTGCACGTGATCTGCGACAAGCCGCTCTGCCACACGCTCGCGGAGCAGGCGCAGATCGAAGACCTCTCCACGAAGCGCGACCTCAGCGTCGGCCTGCAGCTCGACCTGCGCGGCGCCGGCGCGTTCATTCGCCTGCGCGACATCATCCGCTCGGGAGAACTCGGCCGCATTCACACGATGAGCATCTGCGGCCAGCACCCGCTGCTCGTCGGTTCACGACCGCCGTGGTACTTCGAACCCGGCAAACACGGCGGCACGATCAACGACATCGGCATCCACGTCTTCGACATTGTGCCCTGGCTGACCGGCGTGCCGTGGAAAGAGGTCATCGCCGCGCGGACATGGAATGCGAAAGCGCTGGAGTTCCCGCACTTCAAGGATGCCGCGCAGTTCTTCGGGGTGCTCGAAAGCGGCGCCGGTATTCTCGCCGATGTTTCCTACCTCGCTCCCGACAAGGCCGGATACGCGCTTCCCCACTACTGGCGCTTCACCGTCCATGGCATGAACGGCCTCGCCGAGACGCACTACGGCGCCCTGCATGTGAAGGTCGCGCTCGATCATCACGACACCATGGAGCAGCGCACCGTCGGCCCGCCGATCCACCGCCGTTTCTTCACGGATTTTCTCAATGAAGTGCGCGGCCATCGCGAGTCCTGCGACCTGCGCACCGCCGACGTACTGAAGGCCTCCCGCCTCGCCCTCGAGGCGCAGCGCCGCGCGATCGGCTGACCGAGGCTCACCGCCGCGGGAAGATTTGCGCTCGGGAAGAGATCGGCGAGGGTCGAGACGCGTATGAAAAGCTTGTCTTCGGCTGGAGTGACACTGGCGATCGTAACCGCGGCGGCGGTGGGAGTGGTGGCAACCTGGATGGTGATGCGCCAGCCGCGGCAGCAGCCGCCGGGCGTTGTAGTCGAGGAAATGCCGGAAAGTTCGGAGCGCGCTTCCCTCGTTGATCCGCAAGCGCCCATTCCAACGACGAAGGAAAACCAGCCCAGGCAGCTCAAAGCCATCACGCCTTCGAATTCATTTCCGAGGGCGGCGGCGCCGGGTGCCGTGAGCGACCGTCGGGAACCGCGGGACGAACCCGGGCAGGCCGCGTCGCCCGAACCTTCCATTCCCACTGCCGCCGTCGTTTACCGTGAGGTGAATGGGCCTGTCGTTCAGCAAGCGAATCAACCCGTCGTCAACACCAGCGTTTCGCCCGGAAAGCCCCAAAGCGACTCTGCGACGGGTACGATCGAGGATGCCCTCTCGTTCGCGCTGGAGGCGGCCGAGCCGTATGCGAAGGAAGGCTTCACCGTGCGCGAGGACTTCTGGGCCGGCGACCTCGCGGTGAAAGGCACCAAGGCGATCGTGCATCAGCTTTTCAAGGGGAACGAATACTGGTTCTGGGCGGGAACCCACGTGAAGGAGGCGACGCTTTCCGTGCATATCTACGACAGCGAGGGGAAACTCGCGGAGGTCGAAGCGTGGGCGAAACCGCACTTTGCGGCCGCGCGGGTGGCACCGAAGAAAACGGGCTCGTATTATCTGGTTGTCGAAGTGGAGAAATCGAATCGGCAACGCACCGCTTGGGCGCTGGCATACGGCTTCCGGTAGCCGAGCGGTGAGCCTTGTGGCGGGCGACATCCTTGTGCCGGAGCGGTGGTTGCCGTGATGGCGAAGTCCTGATAATCCGGGCGCTCCCCGGCGACACGGTCGCCCCCTACCCCTGAACTACGATGATCACGAAGAGCCGATTCCTTATCACCCTGCTGCTCCTCGCGATCTCCGCGCTGGGTGAGCCAGCACCGCGGCGCAGCGAGACTCCACCCGCGACCGCGGTGGCGCCGATCACCAAAGGGCAGCGCATTTACGCCGCGCACCACAGCTACTTCGTGCAGGTGCCACCCATCCTCGCGGAGCTGGCGAAGTCGGCGGGCATTCGAGATCAGGTAATCGTCGGGACGAAGTATCTCGGAGGCTCGAAGTCGATCCAGCACTGGAATCTCAAGGAGGAAGACAACAAGGCGAAGGAAGCCCTGAGAGCTGGCGCGGTGGATGTGCTGATCCTCACACCCGTGTACCTGCCCGATGAAGGAATCGAAAAGTTCGCGCGGCTTGGACTCGAAACTAATCCGAACTTGCGCGTGACGGTGCAGGAATTCTGGCTGCCTTACGACGAGTATCAGCCGCAGTATTACAACGAGCCAAAGATCCCGCGTCCGGCAACAGTGGACCACAATGCGCAGACCGGCGCGGGGCTGAGGGCGATGCACGAGCGCTACTTTCAGGAAATGGACGCGCTGATCGGCGACCTGAATCGCCAGCTCGGGAAGCGGGTGATCTGCGTGGTGCCGGTGGGACAGGCGGTGATCGCGCTGCGGGAGAAGATCATCGCCAGGCAGGCGCCAGGACTGAAAACGCAGGACGATCTTTTCACCGACCTGCTCGGGCATCCCAAACCGGCGCTGCAGGCGCTGATCGCCTACGCGCACTTCGCGGTGATCCATCGGCGCAATCCGGCCGGGTTGCCCGTCCCCGCGGCGCTGGCCAATCTCAAGCTGCCCGCGGAGGAAGCGGAGGCGCTGAATCGGCTACTGCAGGAACTGGCGTGGGATGCGGTGATCCACCACCCGCTCAGCGGCGTGGTTGCAAACTAATACCAGACGCTCGTGAAAACCGGACCTTCCCTGGAACCCGAGGCTCCGGCGTTCAACTCAGTAGGGTATACTGATGAGACCGGGACTTGAAATACATGCAATGTCCCCCCGCCCCCCCTGCTCCCTGCCTCGTTCCCAAACTCCGTTTGGGAACGCACTTGTCTGCGCAACTCCGTTGCCCCGTGGGTGCCTCCGCACGCGGCCAGCGTCCCGCCGCCGAAACAGAATCGAGCTGCGAGATAGCCCCTCACGCCTTTCTTAAAAACAGGGGCAATTTCGCCCGCAATTGCGATCCCAAACGGACTTTGGGAACGAGGACGGCAGAGAGTTTGCAATCCAGGTCGCGGTCTCCTCAGTAAGCGGCGCGGCGATCCCGCGGACCGCTTTGTCGCAGGCCGGCCGAGCTACCGGCTGAGTTCCGCCGTCAGCTTCACGATCTCAGCGAAGCCGCGCGGGTCGAGGCTCGCGCCGCCCACCAACGCGCCGTCGATGTCGGGCTGCGCCATGAGTTCGGCGGTGTTGTTGGGTTTCACGCTGCCGCCATACTGGATGCGCACTTTGTCCGCGGTGGCGGCATCGCTGAGCACGGCGATCTTCGTGCGGATGAAGGCGTGGGCGTCTTCGGCTTGCTGCGGCGAGGCGGTGCGTCCGGTGCCGATCGCCCAGACGGGTTCGTAGGCGATGACCACGTCGGCGATCTGCTCGGGAGTGAGGTCGGCGAGGCTGCCGGTGAGTTGCTTCTCGAGGACTTCCTCCACGCGGTTGCCGTCGCGCTCGGCCAGCGTTTCACCGATGCAGACGATCGGCGTGAGGGTCGCGGCGAGCGCCGCCTTGGTCTTGCGGTTCACGATTCCATCCGTCTCGCCGAAGAGCGTCCGCCGTTCGCTGTGGCCGAGCACCACGTAACGGGTGAAGAGTTCGCGCAGCATCGACGCGCTGATCTCGCCGGTGAAGGCGCCACTTTTTTCCCAGTGCATGTTCTGCGCGCCGACTTTGACGTTCTGGATTTCGTTCAGCTTTTCCGAGACCCGCGCGAGCGCGGTGAACGGCGGGATCAGGACGATATCGACGCTGTTCTCATTGGCGACTTCGATCAGGAACGATTCGAGGAACGAGTCCGCCTCGCTCAACGTCATGTTCATCTTCCAGTTGGCGGCGAGTATTTTGCGGCGCATGGGGATAATGGGTTACTTCTCTTGAAGAGCGGCGACGCCCGGAAGCACTTTGCCTTCGAGCAGCTCGAGCGAGGCGCCGCCTCCGGTGGAGATGAAGGTGACCTTGTCCGCGACGCCGGCGCGCTTCACGGCTTTGACGCTGTCGCCGCCGCCGATGATCGTCTTCGCACCGCGATTCGCCGCGATGGCTTCCGCGAGCGCAAACGTGCCGACCGCCGATTCCTTGATTTCGAAAACCCCGGCTGGGCCATTCCAAACCACGGTTTTCGCCGACGCGATTTCCGCGGAGAAGAGCTTCACGCTCTCCGGACCGATGTCGATGCCTTCCCATCCATCGGGAATGTCTTCGCCGACGGCAGTGTACTTGCCGGGCGACGCCGTCTTGGTGGCGAAGTCGAGGTTCTCGACAATATAGTTATCGACCGGAAGAAGGAACTTCACGCCCTTCGCCTTGGCCTTCTCCAGCGCGGCTTTGGCGGTGTCCACCTTGTCCGGTTCGCTCAGCGATTTGCCGATCTTTTTCCCCAGCGCGAGCCCGAAGGTGTAAGCCATGCCGCCGCAGATGATGATCGTGTCGGCCTTGTCGAGCAGGCGATCAATGACGCTGATCTTATCGGAGACCTTCGCGCCGCCGAGGATGACGACAAACGGCCGCGCCGGGCTCTGCAACTCGTCGTGCAGATAGGCCAATTCCTTCTCCATGAGAAAGCCCGCGACTGCCTGCGGAACGTGCCGGGCCACGCCTTCCGTACTCGCGTGCGCCCGATGCGCCGCGCCAAAGGCGTCGTTGACGAACACGTCGCCCAGCTTCGCGAGTTCCTTCGCAAAGGCCGGATCGTTCGCCTCCTCCTCCGCGTGAAAGCGGACATTCTCGATCAAGGCCACGTCTCCGTTCTTCAGGTGCTCGACGATCTTCGCCGGCACGTCCCCGATGACATCGTGGCTGAATACCACGGGATGATTGATCAGCGTGTGGAGATGATCCGCGATCGGGCGGAGCGAGAACTTGGGATTCGGCTTGCCCTTGGGCCGGCCGAAGTGCGCGAGGAGAATCACCTTCGCACCCTTCTCGCGGAGGTAGTTGATCGTGGGCAGGCTCTCCCGCATCCGCGTGTCGTCGGTGATGACGGCTTTGCCATCCTTTTCATCGACGGGAACGTTGAAATCCACGCGCATGAGCACGCGCTTCCCAGTAACATCAATGTCACGAACAGAAAGTTTTGGCATAAGTTAAGAAGTAAGAAGTTGGATAAGGAAGTTCGGAGGGATTTCAGACATTCGGAGCAAGCCGCCGAGGCGCATCACTTCCTAAATCCTAAATCGTACTTCCTAAATGATGGCTACTTCGCGACGACGCGGACCATCTCCAGGACCTTGTTGGAATAGCCCCATTCGTTGTCATACCAGGCCACGAGTTTCACGAACGTGCTGTCGAGCGCGATGCTGGCCTCGGCGTCGAAGACGGAGGTATTGGTCTCACCGCGAAAGTCGGTCGAAACCACCTTGTCCTCCGTGTAGGCGAGCACGCCCTTGAGCGGGCCTTCCGCCGCAGCCTTGATGGCGGCTTTGATTTCCTCGAAGGTCGCGGGCTTGTTCAACTCCGCAGTCAAGTCCACCACCGAGACGTCCGAAGTCGGGACGCGGAAGGCCATGCCGGTGAGTTTCTTATTCAGCTCGGGAATGACCTTGCCCACGGCTTTGGCGGCGCCGGTGGAGGACGGGATGATGTTTTCGAGGATGCCGCGGCCCCCGCGCCAGTCCTTGTTGCTCGGGCCGTCCACGGTCTTTTGCGTGGCCGTCGCCGCATGCACGGTCGTCATAAGACCGCGTTTGATGCCGAAGGCGTCGTTGATGACTTTGGCCAGCGGGGCGAGACAGTTCGTGGTGCAACTCGCGTTTGAGATGATGGCCTGCCCGGCATAGGTCTCGTGATTCACGCCATAGACAAACATCGGCGTCTCGTCTTTCGACGGCGCGGAAAGGACCACCTTCTTCGCGCCGGCCTTGAGATGCGCGCTGGCGGTGGCTTCATCGAGGAAAAGCCCGGTCGATTCGACGACGACTTCGGCTCCGACTTCATCCCATTTCAGCGTGGATGGATCCTTCACCGCCGTGAGGCGGATTTTCTTCCCGTTCACCACCAAGGTGGTCCCCTCGACGGAGACTTCCCCTTCGAACCGGCCATGCACCGAGTCGTATTTCAGCATGTAGGCCAGATATTCCGGCTCCAGCAAGTCGTTGATGCCGACCACTTCGATATCCTCTGGAAAGTTTTGCACAGCGGCGCGGAAGACCATGCGACCGATGCGGCCGAATCCATTTATCCCTATTTTAATCATATTTGCAGTGTGGTGGTGACTTGAGTTTTCGTTGAAGGGCGCAGAGTTAAACGGCGGCTCCGCGGACCGTCAACAGCGGTTTGCGTCACAAGCCCGCTCGCCTTTCGCGAAGCGCCTAATATGGTGCCGGCCCCGCTTTTCATGGCTCCCCTGCACCACTTCACCCGCGAGGCAAAAAGCACGCTGACGCTCGCCGTGCCGATCATGGCCGGGCAACTCAGCCAGATGCTCATGGGCGTGGCGGATAGCGTCATGGTCGGTCGCGTCGGGGTGGTCCCACTCGCCGCGTCTTCCTTCGCGAACAGCCTCCTCGGCGTCCCGTTCCTTTTCGGCATCGGCCTTCTCCAATGCATCTCCGTGCGCGCCGCGGAAGCGCACGGCGCCGGCGACCGGCGCGAAACCGGCGAGGTGCTGCGCCACGGGCTCGCCCTGAGCATCATCACGGGACTCGCCATGATCGTCCTTGTGATCGTGGCCGCGACGCAGTTGCACCGCTTCGGCCAGCCGCCGGAGGTTTCGGGCAGTGCGCGAAATTTCCTGCTCCTCGTCGGCGCGTCGCTGCTCCCGATGTTCATGGCGATGAGCCTCCGGCAATTCTCCGAATCGCTGAACCACCCGTGGCCGCCCATGGCGATCATGCTGGGCAGCGTTTTCCTGAATGTCGCGCTCAACTGGGTCTTCATCTACGGCCATCTCGGCTCGCCCGCGCTCGGGCTCGATGGCGCCGGGCTCGCGACGCTGCTCTCCCGGCTGGCCGCGCTCGCCGCGATCTTCCTCTATGTCCTGCGCGCCCGGCGTTTCAGCGACGCGCTCCCCGCGGGGTGGCTGCGCCGGCTGCATCTGGAGCGGTTCCGTTCGCTGCTGAAGATCGGCCTGCCCGCGGCGGGACAGCTTCTCCTCGAAGTCAGCGCCTTCACCATGGCTGCAATCATGATGGGTTGGCTCGGCACCGTCCCGCTCGCCGCGCACCAGATCGCGCTCACCTGCTGCGCCACCACCTTCATGTTTCCCCTCGGCATCGCCATGGCCACCACCATCCGCATCGGCCACGCGGTGGGAGGAAATGGAGCGGCGCGAATTCGCAGCATCGGCGTGAGTTCCTTCGCGCTCAGCCTTCTCATCATGGGACTCGCCGCGCTTGTCTTCATGCTGGCCGGCGGCCCGATCGCGAGCGCTTTCGTGGATGACGTATCGGTCGTCCAGCTTGCCAGCGGGCTCCTGATCGTCGCGGCATTTTTCCAATGCTTCGACGGGCTCCAGGTTGTGGCCGCCGGTGCCCTGCGCGGCCTCAGCGACGCGGCCATGCCGATGCTCATCTGCTTCTTCGCCTACTGGATCGTCTTCTTCCCATGCGCGTATTTTAGCGCATTCCGGTTTGGCTTCGGCCCCCTCGGGATCTGGGCGAGCCTGGCCGGAGCTCTCGCGGTCGCCGCCACCCTGCTGGTCGCGCGATTCATTCGAATGTCCGCGCCCCCCGCGTAGCCACGGCAAACCAAGGTTGCCCGGGGCAGACTGCCTTCCTAGATTCCTTCAGGAGCGGCCCGACGTGCCGCCGACGCGCCATGCCCACTCCACCGGACACCTTCGAGCATTACGAGCTCCTGAAAAACCCGGATGGCTCGCTGCTCGAACTCGGCCACGGCGCGATGGGCGTGACCTACAAGGCCTACGACACCAGCCTGCATTGCCCGGTCGCGTTGAAGATGATCAACGCCGACTACCTCAACGATCCCACGGCGGAGGAGCGTTTTCTCCGCGAAGCCCGCGGCGCCGCACAGCTCCGGCATCGCAACGTGGCGTCTGTCTTCCACCTCGGGCGCTGCGGCGAAGCGCACTATTACGCGATGGAATTCATCAACGGCGAAAACGTGGATGCGCTGGTGAAAAAGAACGGCCCGTTCGGTTGCGAGCAGGCGCTGGAAATCGCCGCGCAAGTAGCCTGCGCGCTGATCGCCGCGCATCAGCAGAGCCTGGTGCATCGCGACATCAAACCGTCGAACCTGATGATCTCCCGCGAGGGCGATGGCGAGCTCATGGTGAAGGTGATCGACTTCGGCTTGGTCACGTCCGCGATGGTCAGCACGGCCGGCGGCTCGCTGACTTCGACCGGCTTCGTGGGCACGCCTTACTTTGCCAGCCCCGAGCAACTCGATCAGCGGCCCGAGGACATCCGCTCGGACATCTATTCGCTGGGTGTGACGCTCTGGTTCATGCTCACCGGCAAGCCCACCTTCCTCGGCTCGGTGCCGAGCGTGATCATGCAGCATCTGGAAAAGCCGCCGCGGTTCGAGTCGCTCGCGGTGTTGCCGCCCGAGATCGTCGGGCTGCTCCGGCGGATGCTGGAAAAGGACGTGGAGAAACGCATCCAGACTCCGGCGGAATTGCGCGCGGAAATCAAACGCTGCCTCGCGAGCCTGCGCGCCGCCGACCAGACCGCGGCGCCGCTCCGCGCGGAGGTCGAGGGACACTCGCAGGCCGTCGCGTTGAGCGGGAGCCGCGGGCTGCGCGATCGCCCCGGCGTGGGCTCGATTCTCGGCCAACGCTACCGGCTCATCGAAGACCTGAATCCCGGCAATCCCAACCGGACCTTTCACGCCGAAGACACCGACCAGAAACGTCGCGTGCGAGTAAAGATCGTCGATGAGGACGAGACGCTTTTCACCTACCTCGAGAACGAACTCGCGAAGCTGAAGTCCGAGCCAAGAGCACACTTCATCGAAGTCCTGGCCGCGGTGCGCCCGGCGATTCGCCCGGTGGATCTGGGACCCGACGGAGCGGGTCCCTCCAGCCTGGAGGGATCGCGCTCCGTCGCGTCCCCATCTTTCATGGGCGAAGGCGGTGGGTTTCCCGCGGCCGTCGGGTATGTGGTGCTGGAATGGATCGACGGCTTCTCGCTGCTCGATCTCCTGCGCGTCCGGCAGGAGTTGCCCCCGCGCGAGGTCGTCGTCCTGCTCGAAAAAATCGCCCCCGCGATCGACGCGGCAAAGCGGCTTGGGATCACGCCGGAGCTCGCCTTGCGCGACATCCTCGTGGATTTCCCCGAAGGCTGCGACGAACCCGCGCAGGACGTCATGCTCCGCTGCCCGCTCGCCGAGTGGCCGGCCTTTGTGGTGAAACTGAATCCGCTCGGACGGCTCGTGGAATTCGAATCCAGCGACCCGTCCCTCGCGGCGCAAACGCACGTCCCCGGTCCGAAACACGGCACCGAAGTCCCGCACCTCGGACGCATCGCCTACGACCTGCTCGGAGGCGCCCCGAACGGATTCGCGCCCCTCGCAAATCTCCCCGAGCAAGGAAACGAAATCCTCCGCCGCTGCCTGAATCCGGAGACGACCTATCCGAGTGCGCGCGAGTTTGTGAAGGCCTTCGCCAGCCTCGCGGCGCACGAGTCGGCCCGCCCCGCTGTGAAGCGCCCGGAACCAACGCAACAACGCAAGCCCATCCCTGCCCCGCCGGCGATCACGCCGCGTGTATTCCCCGCCCGCCCGTGGTGGCAGCATCGGCTGCTCGCCGCCGGTCTAGCCGCGATCGTGCTCCTCGTGGCGACCTTCGCACTTTGGCCGCGAACAGAACCCGCCGCACCGCCGGTCCCGCTCGCCGCCGCTCCGAAGCCCGCCACTCCCGTCGCGCCGGCGCGCAAGCCGCCGCGTCCGGGGCAGGCCTGGACGAACAGCCTCGGCCTCGCCTACGTCCCGCTCGACGGCATTCACTTTGGAAAAACCGAAACCCGCGTGCGCGACTTCGAAGCCTTCGTCAACGCAACCGGCTACGACGCCATCGGCGGCATGTACTCACTCCAGCGCGACGGCTTCAAGCAGCACGGACATAGCTGGAAGAATCCCGGCTTTCCGCAGAGTCCCGAGCATCCGGTGGTCGGCGTGTCGTGGGAAGATGCGAATCAATTCTGCGCGTGGCTCACGCAAAAGGAACGCGCGGAAGGCGCGCTCAGCGGCGCCCATTATTACCGCCTGCCCTCGGATCGCGAATGGAGCCTCGCCGCCGGACTCCCCGCCGAAACCGGCGCCACAGCCGAGGCGCGGAGTGCGAAAGTGAAAGGCGTTTACCCGTGGGGAAAAGCGTTTCCCCCGCCCGCGGATGCCGGCAACTACGCCGGCAGCGAAGCCCGGCCTAATGCGCCCGATCGCTGGCCGCTTGCCGCCGGCTATCACGACGCCTTCCCGCGCACCTGCGCCGCCGCGAGCTTCGCGCCCAATCGACGCGGCGTCGCCGAACTCGGGGGCAACATCTGGGAATGGTGTCTCGACCCCTACAACAAAACGACCCGGTGGCGCGTCCTGCGCGGCGGCTCGTGGGCCACTTCCAACGCACCGGAAATGCTTTCCTCGTTCCGCCGCGGATTCGACCCCAGCTTCCGGCACGACGACGTCGGCTTCCGCTGCGTGATCGCCACCGAGAGCCGCTAAAACATGGACCTGACCGAAAGGAAACCGCAGACGGCGCTGATGACGCGGAATTCATCGCCGTCCGCGTCATCCGTGTAATCCGCGCCATCCGCGGTTAATTTAAGTTCACCCTCTGAGCGCTGCTTTATGAAGTTACTCAAGTTCAACCTCATCTTCGTCCCGCTCCTCGCGCTCTGCCTCGGCGCGGTGGCGTGGGCCGCGCGCGGCTTGCTCGAGGCGAATGCGCGCGAGCAGATCGTGCAGAACGCGCGGATCATGATGGAGACCGCCACCTCCAGCCGCACCTACACCACCAAGCAGGTCGCGCCGCTGCTCCAGCACAAGAACTTCAAGCTCCAGTCAGCGGTCGCCGAATTCAAAAAGACGATCGAGGAAATCCCCAAGGATGTCGAAACAGTCGCGCCCAAGGACATCCGCACCAGCGCGAAGAAGGGTTACCTGCTCGGCCAGCAGCGGCTCCTCGCCGCGCAGCAGCAGTTGCTCGACTCGGTGAAAAACAAACCGGACGAACTGCTCGACAGCGAATTTCACCCGCAGTCCGTCCCCGCTTTCGCCGCGACGGAAATCTTCACCTACCTGCGCGCGAAATATCCCGAATACTTTTACAAGGAAGCCACGCTGAACCCGACCAACCCGCGCGACCGCGCCGCGGATTGGGAGGCCGATATCGTGAACGAATTCCGCAGCAACACCGCGCTTCCCGAATTCATCGGCACCCGCGACACGCCCACCGGCGCCGCGCTTTACCTCGCCCGCCCGATCAAGGTCGGAAACGTGAGTTGCCTCACCTGCCACAGCACGCCCGACAAGGCGCCGCCGGAGATGATCAAACTCTACGGCACCGCCAATGGCTTCGGCTGGAAGATGGACGAAATCATCGGCGCGCAGATCGTTTCCGTCCCGATGTCCGTCCCGCTCAACATGGCCCAGAGCACCTGGCGCAAACTCACCGGCTGGCTCGCCGGGGCCTTCGGCGCCGTGCTCGTCGCCGGTAATCTCTGCGCCGCCGTGCTGACCCTGCGCGAAGGTGGTCGGCAAAAATAGGTTCCCCGCGGCGCAACGCCGCATCCAAAAAAAACGGTCATCCTGAGCGGAGTTCCGCGCGGGCGAAGGGGGGCGGAACGCAGTCGAAGGATCTCTAACTTTTTCTGCCCGTACGCTCGAATGCGGGGGAAATAATGAGCATCCTTCGACTGCGCTTTGGTCGCTTAGGCTCCCTGCGCTTCGCTCAGGATGACGGCGTGTTCTTGGATCCGGCGCTGCGCGCTTCGTCTCAATCGTCGTCGTCCTTGCCGGCTTTCTTCTTCTCGGGGAAGACGAACGCCGCCCGGATCGGCGCGGGCATCGGGGAGTCCGCGCCTTTCACCGAGCGCCAGATCACCTCGTTCAGCCGCAGGTCGTCCGCGGCATCCTCCTTCGCGAAGTTCATCTTCAACGACTCCTTCGCCCCGTACGCGGTGCGCCCGTTCTTCGCATCGAGATCGACGGTCACGGGACGGCACACGTAAGGTCGCGGGTCGGCCTCTTTTTGGAAGCTGGCGAACATCGGCATCGCGGCGGCGTCGAACTGCGACATCGGTTTCAACCCGAGAATCAGCTCGATCGTGCGCAGCATGCTCGTGGTGCTGTACATCGTGGAATCGCGCGTGCCGCGGCGGATGTAGGGGCTGATCGCGTAGGCGATGGTGCGATGCGCATCGACGTGGTCGGGGCCGTTTTGCGCGTCGTCTTCCACCACGAAGATCGCGGTCTGCGGCCAGAACTTCGACTGGCTCACCGCCTCGACGATCTGGCCAAATGCGAGATCGTTGTCGCCGACGTGTGCGGTGGGCGTCGGTTTGCCGGGGCTCGTGCCGCTGGTGTGATCATTCGGCAGCCGCACGATTTGCAGGCGCGGCATCTCCCCTTCCTGCTCGAAGCGCCGTAGCTCGCTGATGAAACGCGCCGCGCGTTTCACATCGGGATAGTTCATGTCGAAGCTCTGGTAGTAGGGATCGATGTGTCCTTCGAGCGACTTCGCTTTTGCCTTTCCCGGATCGCCCGCCTTTTTCGCGTTCGCGACCCACTCGCCGTAGCTGCGGTAGCTGACGCCCGCTTCCTTCGTCCGGTCCCAAAGGTACCCGCCGGCTGGCGTGGCGATCGGAAAACCGCCCTCGGAGGGATACGGGAATTTGCCGCTCTTGCCGTGGCCGTAGCTGAGCGGCCAGTTCTTTTCCACGAAGTCGGTCGCATACGCGCCCATCGTCCACTCGTGGCCGTCGGCGCTGACTTCGCTCTCGACGTAGAAGTTGTCGAGGAGCACGAACTCCCGCGCGAGCGCGTGGTGATTCGGCGTGATGGCTTCGGGGAAAAGGCAGATCGTCGGGTCGCCGTTGCCCTCCTTCATATCGCCGAGCACCTGGTCGTAGGTGCGGTTCTCCTTGATGATGTAGATGCAGTATTTGATCGGCGAGGGGTCGCCCGGTTTTTGTGGAATGGGGTGGCCGTCGAGCGCGAGCGCGGCGGTCCTGGCCTCGGTGGCGGGAGCGCAGGAAAGCGCGCGGGCGGTCCACGTTTTCATCTGGTCCTCGAATTTATCGGCAGCGGGCAGGTCGATGATCGAGATCGTGCCGGGGAAAAGCTCGCCGATGTATTCCTTGATGCCGCCGCCCCCGATGCGGCCGGGCTGCGGGCCATTGCGGTTCGGCCGGGAGACGGCGCCCTTGCCGTTGGCGATGAGCAGCTTTTTTCCGTCGGCGGTGATGCGCACGCTCGTGGGATACCAGCCGGTCGGGATGAAGCCGAGGCTGCGCGCGGCGCGCGGCGAGGAGATGTCGAAGACGGCGACGTTGTTGATGTTCGCGTTGGCCACGAAAAGGCGATTTTCGTCGGCAGAAAGCGCGAGGGAATTGGGCGTATTGCCGGGCTCGGCGCCGGGGCGCAACTCGGCGACGAGCGTCTCGCTGGTCGTGCCCGTCGCGGTGTCGAGCACGCTCACCGAGTTGCGATTGGCGTTCGCGACGAAGAGCCGCGCGCCGTCCCGCGTCAGCACCATTTCGTTCGGGTGTTCCTGCGTCTTCCAGCGCGCGACGACCGCAAACGTTTTCGTGTCGATGACCGCGACGGCCGCCTGCGCCCAGAGCGAGACGTAGAGGCGGCCGCGCTTTTCATCGAGCACGCAGCCGTAGGGAAACGGCGCGGAAGGATCGGCCACGTCGAGCAACTGCTGCGCGCGTTTGGTGATCGAGGGATCATCGGTCGTGGTGGGCGGCAGCGGCGCGGCGGGCACAGGCGCATCGACCAGGAGCAGTTCCTTCGTCTCATTTCCGCCGGCTCGGAGGATCGTGCGTGTCACGCTCTGGCCCCACACATTGGCCGCGTAGAGGCTGGCGCCGTCCGCGCTCACCGCGAGGCCGCAGGGAATCCCCCGCACCGTCGCTTCGCGGAGCGGGATCGCCGAGTGCTGGCTGAGGAGGCCATCGGCGAAAGCAAAGCGGTGAATCACTTCCCCCGCCGAACCCGAGGCGAAGATCGCTCCGCCATCCCGGCTGAATGCGAGCCCGTAAAAACTCTCATCGATCGCCACCCGGGAAACGATCGCGCCGGTCGCCACATTCAACACCACGATCTCGTGCGGACCGTGCCCGCAGTGCAGGACGGCGGCAAACTTTCCGTCCGGATGGAGCGCGATATGGACGGGGAAATCGCCGAGCTGCACCTGCTTGCCGACGGGCCGCAGCCACCACTGATTTGGCAGGAGCACCGCGCCATCCGCGCGCACGCCGGGGAGTTCGGTCGCAGGTTTGGACGCAGGATTTTCATCCGCGACGAGCCACGCGGGCAGGGAGGCGAAGATGAGGGCGGCTGGGAAGAACGTGCGCATGCGCACATGCTATGCGGCGGGGTGCGGGAGGGCGGCAAGCCAAACAAGGCTGGAGCGGGAGTTCCCGTCCGCCGCTCAGCGGGCGGGCGTCAGGGAGTGGCAGGCTTGCGCGCCAGCAGCCATGCGACGATGTCGGCAATTTGCTCCGGCGAAAGGATTCCGCCGAATGGCGGCATCGCGGAAAGATGCTGGCTCTCGCGCTGGACGATGAGCGCCTTTTCGACGCGCACCGGCTGGCCGGCGACCAGGCCCAGCGTGAGGTGCATGTCGGTCTCTTCACGCAAAATGCCCGAATAGATTTTCCCGTCGCGCGTGCTCACGCTCAGCAGCGCGAAGCCTTCGGTGATCGCTGCGTTGGGTTCGAGGATCGAGCGGATGAGGTGCTCGGGATCATTGCGCTCGCCGATGCTCGACAGGTCCGGCCCGTACTGCCGGCCCTGCCCGCCGGCGCGGTGGCAGTTCGCGCAGCTCGCGGCGGTGAAGATCGCCCGCCCCCGCTCGGGCTGGCCGCTTTTGAGCGCCGCCAGCGACTGTTCGACGGTCGTGGGCGGCACGCGCGGCACGAGCAGGACAGGCGCCGCCGGCTCGCCGGTGCGCTTCGTATAAACGGCTTCGGCGGGATCGCCGATGGGCTTGTTCTCCACGAACAGCGTGGCTTTCAGAGTCGAGGTACTGCGAAGCACGATCGACGTGGACTCGGGGAACAGCGGCGATTGCGCGGTCGGCGCGGAGCCGTCCAGCGTGTAGCGGATGGCGGACGGCTTGATGCCGGGCGTGATGAAGACCGTCACTTCACGCTCAAACTCGCCGGGCTGGGGCTCAAAGGTGATGAAGGGATTGCCGCTGCGCCGCGCCAGCCAGAGCGCCGCGATCTCGGTGGTGGCGGGATCGGCGATGAGCGCGG
Source organism: Chthoniobacteraceae bacterium (assembly GCA_031411395.1). Taxonomy (GTDB): domain Bacteria; phylum Verrucomicrobiota; class Verrucomicrobiia; order Chthoniobacterales; family Chthoniobacteraceae; genus Chthoniobacter. The sequence goes on along the minus strand of JANOAZ010000125.1, from coordinate 3,291 downwards.
TCGCGTCGTCGGGGCTGATCTGGCCGAGATCCGCGAGCGCGAGCAACGCGGCGCGGCGCACGCCATCGCGCGGGTCTTTGAGCATCGCGCGGAGCGCGTCCGTGCCCGCGAGATCGCGCAATGCGCCCCATGCGGAGTAGTAGGTGACGCGGTCCGCTTCAGTCGACGCGAGGCTTTTCAGCGGCTCGAGCGCCCCCGCTTCGCGCGCCTGGCGGATGGCTTGCACGGCGGCAAAGCGGATGCGCGGTTCGGGATCGCGCAGTGCCTCGGCCACGCTATCGGGAAGCGGCCGCGCGCGTTCGCCGAGGATGCGCAGCGTCTGGATGCGGCGGTTCAGCGAGGCCTCGCGGTGGAAGGCCAGCGGCTCGTCCATTCGCCCCAGCGTCCACAGCGCCCACGTCTCTCGCGCGAGCGGCAGCTCCGGCGTCTCGAGCAGCCGCAGCAGGTCCGCTTTCACCGCGGGGCCCCGGCGCAGCAGCTCCTCCTGCGCATCCACGCGCCATGCGGGAAGGTGGCTGCCGAGGTCTTCCGCCAGCTCGGCAAAGCTCCAGCGATCATGCGGGCGCTCGCGTTTTGGTGTGCGCCAGTTCAGCGGCGGCGCATTTTTCCACGCGATGCGAAAGACGCGTCCCTCGAGTTCGTTCGCCTGCCCGAGCAGGCCGCGCACGAGTTTCTGCGGGCGGTTGTAGAGCTTGCCCCAGCTCAGCACCCAGAGCGCGCCATCCGGGCCGACTTCCATATCCGTCGGGCGAAAGAGCGCCCGGCCGGCGGCGACGAAACTTTGCCACGCGCCGCCCTCCGGCTGCATGAGCGCGCCGTCCCACCGCGGCCGATAGCTGAACATCGTCTTGCGCTCATAGTCGTTCATGAACCAGACGCCGCGCCACTCGGGGGGAAACTGCGACGCATCGTAGAAAACCACGCCCGTGCTCGAGCCGTCGAACACCGGGCCGCTGACCGGCACCGTCGGCGGATTCCGCTCGCCGGTCCAATGGGCGCTCCACGCGTGTCCCCAGCCGAAGTGCGCGCCCGCGAATGGCATCACGATCCGGTCGCCTTCGTGCTGATCGTTATCGGTGCCGAGCCAGTCGAAGCCGCTGTCGAAAACCATGTCGAAAGGGTTGCGCAGCCCGCGCGCTACGATCTCCAGATTCGCCCCCAGGTCGTCGCAGCGCAGCAGTCCACCCTCGCGGCCCCAGTCATCATTCGGGTCGTGGTAGGCGTGTTGGTATTCGCCCTTCTTGAAGGTCTGCGCCGGTGGAAAGTCGGGCGATCCATTCGGTGCACTCACGCCCCACAAGTCGCGAAACGGCTTCGGCGCAAGCCGTCCGGGTCGTCAGCCCCTTCGAGTTTCCCTTCGTCATGTACAGCTTGCCATCGGGACCCCAAATCAAGCCGTGCAGCCCGTGCTCGAGATTTCCAAGATCGGTGAAGACGCGGACGTATTCGTCCGCCTCGTCGTCACCATCCAGGTCGCGAGCGATCGTGAGGTCGGGGGCATTGGCGATCCACAGGTCGCGCCCGTGCCACGCGAGGCCCTGGATCGAGTTCAGTCCGAAAGCGAAATTCTTCGTGCTCTCCGCGACACCGTCGCCATCCGTATCCAGCAGCATGTCCACGCGGTCGCCGGGCGTCTCGGGCTTCGGGTTGCGGTATTGCGGACCCATGCCCACGAACAGCCGGCCCTTCCGGTCAAAGGCCATCGCGCCGGGATTGCCCACAAGCGGCTCCTTTGCGAAAAGCGTCGCCTCGAATCCCGCCGGCACTTCCGGCAACGCTGCCGCATCCATCTGCGAAGAGTCGGACGGATGGGTGAAGTAAAAGATCGCGCCGACGAGCACGCCGAGCGCGAGGCAGAGCACGGCGACGGGGAGGAACTTGCGCATCCGCACATCCTATGTCCGCGGGGGGGCGAGGGCGGCAAGCCAAACAACCGATGGCGGTATTTTGCCAACCCCGGTGGAGTTGCGAGCCGTCCGAGCGGTGATATTTGTCTCACCCCTCCGATGTTACGCCATCATCTCCTTCTCGCATTCACCCTGCTCACCGCCACGGCGCGCGGCGAAGATTTCCAAGGCTCGGCCCATCCGATCGCCTACGACGAGGCGCCCCATGCCTACAGCGCGGCCACGCCCACCGATCGCATCGCCCGGCTCCAGGCCAGGCTCGATGCGAAGGAAGTGAAGCTGAGCTTCGACGACGAATTCGGCTGGCTGCCGGCACTGCTCGATGCACTCGAAGTGCCGAAATCCTCGCAGGCACTCGTCTTCTCCAAGACCTCGCTCCAGCGCAGGGAGATCACGCCGGAGAATCCGCGCGCGATCTATTTCAATGACGACGTGTATCTCGGCTACATCCCGGGCGCGCCGCTCATGGAACTCAGCGCGGCCGATCCAAAGCTCGGCGGCGTCTTCTACTCGATCGAGCAAATGCCGTCGCGGAATCCGAAGTTCACCCGCGAATCGGACTGCCTGCGCTGCCACGCGGCGCCGCGTTCGATGGGCATCCCCGGCCACGTGATCCGCTCGATCGGCACCGATCACACCGGCGAGATCGATCCGCAAAACGAGTTCAGCACGATCGATCATTGCACCCCGCTCGAAGAACGCTGGGCCGGCTGGTACGTCACGGGTCAGCACGGCACGCAGGCCCACCGCGGCAATCTCATCGGAGCGAAGGCCTTTGCGCTCTTCGAAGAAGAGCCGCTGCATCGCGGGAATCTGCGCAGCCTAGGCGAGTTTTTTGACGAGAAGAAATTCATCGAGCGCGGGAGCGACATCGTTGCGCTGATGGTGCTCGAGCATCAGGTGAAGATGCACAATTACATCGCCCGTCTGAACTACGAGTCGAAGACGATGATCGCGACCTACGGACACATCCGCTACCTGAAGAACCAGGAGAATGCCTTCCTCCGGCATCTGCTCTTCACCGAGGAGGCGCCGCTCACCGGGCGCATCTCAGGCAATCCCGCCTTCACCCAATCATTCACCGCGCAGGGACCGCGCGACGCGCACGGACGCTCGTTGCGCGACTTCGATTTGGAGACGCGCATCTTCAAATATCCGTGCAGCTTCCTCATTTATTCGGAGGCATTCGATCATCTTCCGACCGTGATGCACGATCGTCTGTTGCGCCGGCTGTGGGAGATTCTTACGAACCAGGACACGACCCCCGACTTCGCCGCGATCCCAGCGGCGCAGCGGCAGGCGATCCTGGAAATCCTGCGCGCGACGAAGCCGGGATTGCCGGATTATTGGCGGGAGTCGTAACGGCGCGCAGCACCATCGAAAA
>JANOAZ010000124.1:0-32644 GCA_031411395.1 Chthoniobacteraceae bacterium | reverse complement strand
CGGACACCACCCCAGACTGCGGCGAAGGTGCGGAGCCCGAGGTGCCGGGCTCAGTTATGGCCCAACCCCGTTCTGACGGACGGCGGCGGCGATGCCGGTCCTCCGTTCCCCTCAAGCGCGAAGTCCGCACCGGTGCGCTTGCGTCCCGCGGCTCGCTCGGCTGTCATGCGCGGCACGCAGCATGTTCGCCTTCCTCCTCCGACGCACTTTCTCGCTCCTCGTGGTGCTTTTTTGCGTCATCACGATCACGTTCTTCCTCGTGCGGATGGCACCGGGCGGACCGTTCTCGCGGGAGCGGAAGATTCCGCCGGCGATCGAAAAGCAGCTCCTCGCGCGCTACAAACTCGATGGCACGCTCTGGCAGCAGTATTCGGATTATTTGAAGGACGTGGTCCGCGGCGACCTGCGCCTTTCCACCAAGTACCGCGACCGCTCGGTGAATGAACTCATCGCGGACAGCATGCCTGTCTCCGCCACGCTCGGGACGCTCGCCTTCCTGCTCGCCACGATGGGCGGCGTCTGGCTCGGCACGCTCGCGGCGGTGCGGCATCACACCTGGGTCGATACCACCGCGATGCTCGGCGCGCTGACGCTGATCAGCGTGCCGACGTTTGTCACCGGCCCCGTGCTGGTGCTGTTTTTCGCGTTGAAATTTGGCTGGCTCCCCGTCGGCGGATGGTCGTCCTGGAGCAGCCTCATCCTGCCGTCGATCACGCTCGCCGGACCCTACATCGCTTACATCGCCCGGCTCATGCGAACGAGCATGCTGGAGGTGCTCAGCCAGGATTTCGTGCGCACGGCGCGGGCGAAGGGACTCGCCGACTCGCAGGTCATCTACCGGCATGCGCTAAAGGTGGCGATCCTTCCGGTGGTCAGTTTCATCGGACCGCTCGCCGCGAATCTCCTCACCGGCTCGATCGTCGTGGAGACGATCTTCAACATCCCCGGCGCCGGCGGCTTTTTCATCAACTCGATCCAAAACCGCGACGTCTTCCTCCTCCTCGGCATCACCATCGTTTATTGCACGCTGCTCGTGGTGCTGAACCTCATCGTGGACATGGCCTACACGTGGCTCGACCGCCGAATCAAACTCTATGAGTGACACGCTCCCGCCTCCGCCGGGCGCCTGGCGTCGGTTGTTGAAAAATCCCGTCGCCATTACCTCGATGGTGATCCTCGGCACGATCCTCTTTCTCGCGATCACGGGACCGCTGTGGTTTCACTACGATCCGGAGTCGCTTTCGAATCTCCAGTTCTCGCCGCCGACCGCGCAGCATCCCTTCGGCACCGACGTGAACGGCCGGGACGTGCTCAGCCGCGTGGTGCAAGGTGCACGGATTTCCCTGCTCGTCGGCGCGTGCGGCGCGTTGATCAGCTTTTTCATCGGCACCACCTACGGCTTGATCTCGGGTTACTTCGGCGGGCGTGTCGATGGCGCGATGATGCGCTTCGTCGAGATCCTCTACTCCATCCCGCGGCTCATCCTCATCATCATCGCGAGCTTCATCTTCGACCCGATGCTCAAGAGCTGGCTGCAAGCCGCGGGCCTCACGGGGCTCGTCGGCTATTCAAAGATCATCCTGCTCATCCTCTCGCTCGGGCTCATCGAATGGCTCACCATGGCGCGCATCGTCCGCGGGCAGGTGCTCTCGTTGAAGAGCCAGCAATTCGTGCTCGCCGCGCGCGCGCTCGGGCAGAGCCACGCGAAGATCATCGTGCGCCACCTGCTGCCCAACATCGCGGGCATCGTGATCATTTACCTCACCCTCACGATCCCGGCGGTGATCCTCGACGAAAGTTTCCTCAGCTTCCTCGGCCTCGGAATCCAGGCACCGCAAGCGAGCTGGGGTTCATTGCTCAGCGACGGCGCGCAGGTCATCAATCCGGTAAAAAGTTACTGGTGGCTGCTCCTTTTCCCGGCGCTCGTCATGTCGATCACGCTGCTGGCGCTGAACTTCCTCGGAGATGCATTGCGCGACGCGCTCGATCCGCGCGCGCGACGGTAAAGGTCCGCCAGCCGTGCGCGATCGCGAAGCTGGCGGCGAGCACCGCGAGATAAAGCGCGGCGGTCGCCGCGAGACCGAATTGATTCCGCCCGCCGAGCGCGAGCACTTCGATGGCCGCGAGGTGAACGAGGTACACCGCGAGCGATTCCCGACCGGCAAATAACAGCAGCCGCGGCGACCAGCGGGCGCTCAGCCACGCGCAAACCGGAACCAGCGCGAGCACCCACGCGAGTCGCTCAAAGAAAAACGCGCAACTCGTCGGAGTGAGATTCGCGCGTCCGAGCCACGCCACCACCGCTCCGCACGCGAGCACCAGCGGGAGCACGCTCTTCCATGAAGTGGACCGCTGACTTTCGCCGAAGCCGCACCACACAAACGCCGCCCACGGCAGCAGCGGGAAGAGCGAGCCGGTGGTCTGGTTCACCGCCGCGACGAGGGGCAACGGGCCGCTCGTCCACGTCGCCAGCGAGGGGGCGGCCACGAGCACCGCGACCACCGCCAGCGACACGCCGGCGTTCACGGCGCGACCGCAGACTCGCTCGATCACCACCAGCACCGCGATCGCGACCGCCAGGCAGACCAGCACATCCATCTGCGAGCCGGCGCGCACGCCTCCGCCCATTCCCCGTGCCGCAGTGCGCCGATGGGAAAATGCATCGCGTATCCGATCGCCGCGATGCCCGCGAGCCGCACCAGCCGCGGCCCGATGCGCGCCCGCACGGCGCGCTTCCGCCGGAGCCCGAGTCCATGGGCGTAGCCGGCGATGAAAAGGAACGCAGGGGCGACCAGCCCGTTCAGGTAGTTCAAATTCACCCGCCACTCCGCCGGCCAGTGGGCCGTCGCGAGGAAGGTGTTCGCGACGTGCGTCTCGATCATCACCAGCACCGCGATGCCGCGGTAGAAGTCGAGCCACTCCAAGCGCGCCCGCGAAGGCGCTGAAACTGCCGCCGGCTCGCGGGCCGTCTGCCGCCCCGCCGCCGTCACCGCTGAGCCCATCTACTGGAAACAAGCACAGAGACGTAAAAGAAACCGCAGATTACGCGGATCACGCAGATTCCCCGAAAACTAAATCTGCGTAATCCGCATAATCCGCGTAATTCACGGTCAATTCCCGACCTCCGGTTCTTTTGCGGGAACCACGGATAGACTGCGACGGCGTCCCCTAGTTCTATTCGAGTAACCCGTGGTTCCCCTCTCCGCGCAATCCCAGTCACTGGAACTTCACCGTCACGACCGGCTGCGCCTCCGCCTTGATCCCATCGATTCCTTTCACCAGCGCCTTGGTCTCCTCGATCGTCTTCGGCTGCGCCTGCGAGAGCGCTTTGAACTTCTCCGGGTTGCTCAGCACCTTGTTGAAATCCAGCTCCATCAACGTCACCCGAGACGTGTCTTTATATTCCGCATTGGTCTGCACGATGCGTCCCGCCACCTCGATCGCGAGGCTGATCTTCATGTCCTTGAACATCTGCTGCATCATCATCATCTGCATGTCCTCGCCGCCCGGCGCCTTCTGCGGACGATCCTTCGGCAGATCGCCCGGATTTGGCTGCGGCATCTTCACAGTCAGCGAAGCAGGCGCGCCTTTCACGAACTCGAACTTCACCTGCTCTTTCTTCCCCTTGCTTGCTTTCTGAATCATCGGGTTGTCCGCACCGGGCATGCTCTCGCCGGGATTTTGATCGACCTTCAGCTTGTTGATGTCGGTGAAGGCATACACCGCCGCGTAACCTTCGCCCATCGCAGTGGTGATCGGCTTGGCGGAAACGAACGTGACGCCCTCCCCCATCTTTCCCGCCGCCTCGCGCAGCTTCTTTTCATCCATGATCTGAAACGGCGTCCCCCCGCCCTGCCCTTTCGCTTTGCCCTGCGCGAGCGCGCCGAATCCGTCCGCCATCTGCTTCATCTGCGCGACGACTTCCTTCCCCACGACCATCGTCTCCTCCACCGTGCCGCTCCCGTCAGTGTTGAGCTTGATCACTTTCTCCTGTTGAAGGCAGGCGCTGAGGAAGCATGCGGCGAGGATCGCCACGGCGAGGGCACGGAGGGATTTCATGAAGTGATGAGGTATGAGGTCTGAGGTATGAGGTAAAGAGCGGATACCGACTCGCGCGACTTCCCCTTTTCCACCTCATCCTTCATCACTCATCCCTTCCCCATGGATCTCCTCGAAGACCTCACCCGCCGCATCCTTCCCGCCGATGGCGCGATGGGCACGGAGTTGTTCGCCGCAGGCGTCGCGCGGGATCGCTGTCTCGAAGAGCTGTGCGTGAGCCAGCCCGATCTCGTCCTCCGCGTCCATCGCAGCTATCTCGAAGCGGGCGCGCTCCTCGTGAAGACAAACTCCTTCGGCGCCAATGCGGTGCGCCTCGCCGCTCACGGACTGGAGCATCGCGTCAGCGAGATCAACTGGACCGCCGCGCAACTCGCAAAGGAAGCCGCGAAGGAATTTCGCGCCCACGTCGCCGGCAGCGTCGGCCCGCTCGGCGCCGCGAGCGGGGTGGATCGGGAAGCCATCTTCCTCGAACAAATCGGCGCGCTCCTCGATGGCGGCGCGCGGGTCATTCTGCTCGAAACCTTCACCGACCTCGATGAAATCGGGCTCGCCCTCAACGCCAAACACACCCTGCATCACTGCCCGGTGATCGCCTGCCTCGCCTGCCGGGAAGACGCGCGATTGCCGGATGGCACCACACTCACCGATGCCTTCACCCGCCTCCGCGATCTCGGAGCGGACATCGTGGGTGTAATTTGCACCGCGATCACCCCCGCGCTTTTCGCCGCTCTCCCCTCGCCCGATGCGGACCTTCCGCTCGCGGTCTTCCCCAGCGCGGGTCTGCCCGTCGATCGCGCCGGGCGTCTCGAATTTCCCGTCTCTCCAGCGCAGTTCGCACGCGACGTCGCGGCCCTCGCCCGAAGCGGCGCGCGGCTCCTCGGAGGATGCTGCGGCGCGGGACCCGCGCACATCGCCGCGATGGTCGCCGCGCTTCCGCCGGCGGCCTGAAAGTTCGCTTGACCGGATGCCTTCACCCGGTAGCCTTCCGACGTTCTAAAACGGGCTGTGGCTCAGCTTGGTAGAGCGCCTGCCTCGGGTGCAGGAGGCCGCGGGTTCGAATCCCGCCAGCCCGACCACATAAGGAAGTCTCCATCCTTTGAAACCGTGTTTCATCCGTGTCCGTCCGTGGCTATTCACCTCCCATGCATCCCCTCCGCCTCCTCCCGATCCTCGCCCTCCTGCTCGCCGCGAGCCGCTCACGCGCCGACGACTGGCCGCAGTGGCTCGGCCCGCAGCGGGATGCGGTATGGCGTGAGACCGGCATCCTCGAAAAATTTCCCGAGGCCGGCCCGACCGTGCGCTGGCGCACTCCGATCGGCGGCGGCTACACCGGTCCGGCCGTCGCGGATGGCCGCGTCTATGTCCTCGATCGGCAACTCGCGGCGGGCGCGAACAGACCCACCAACGCTTTCGCCCGCGGCGAAATCCCCGGCACAGAACGCGTGCTCTGCCTCGAGGAAGCGACCGGCAAAATCCTTTGGCGTCACGAATACGACGCTCCCTACACGATCAGCTACGCAGGCGGCCCGCGCGCCACTCCGCTGATCAGCGGGGGGAAAGTGTACACGCTCGGCGCGGAGGGACATCTCTTCTGCCTCGACGCCGCGAAAGGCACCGTGCTGTGGTCCCGCGAATTCAAAAAAGACTTCGACGCCCGAACACCGATCTGGGGCTTCGCCGGCCATCCCTTGCTCGATGGGCAAAAACTGATCTGTCTCGTCGGCGGCCCGGGCAGTGTCGCCGTTGCTTTCGACAAAGACACGGGCCGCGAACTCTGGCGCGCGCTGAGCGCACGGGAGCCCGGCTACTGCCCGCCCACGCTGATCACCGCCGGCGGCACCCGGCAGCTCATCATCTGGCATCCCGAGTCGGTGAACTCGCTCAACCCGGAAACCGGCGCGCTCCACTGGTCGCACCCGTGGACGATTCGCTCGGGCCTGAGCATCGCCACTCCGCGACACTCGGGCGACCTCCTCCTCCTCAGTTCTTTCTACAACAGCTCGCGCTGCTTTCGCCTCGATGCGACGAAGCCCGCGGCGGAACTCCTCTGGCAGGGCCAGCGCAACAGCGAAAAGAACACCGACACGCTGCACAGCCTGATGAGCACGCCCTTCATCGAAGACGGCCACATCTACGGCGTGTGCAGCTACGGACAGCTCCGCGGCCTAAAACTGGAAACGGGCGCCCGCCTCTGGGAGACCCTCGCCGCGACCACTCCCGATGGAAAAGAGATGCGCTGGGCGAATGCCTTCATCATCAAGAACGGTGGCCGCTTTTTCATCGCGAACGAAAAGGGGGACCTGATCATCGCGCGCCTCACCCCGGCTGGCTACGAGGAGATCAGCCGCGCCCACCTGCTCGATCCCACCAACTCCGATCCCCGCCGCGAAGTCGTCTGGTCGCATCCCGCGTTCGCCAACCGCTGCGTCTTCGCCCGCAATGATCGGGAGATCATCTGCGTTTCGCTTTCAGCAAAATGAGCGCGCAGGGTTGGCTGGTTTGACTCGTCATAGCGCGGCGGGCAGTTCCGGGCAGAGTTGCATCGGTTGATTCGTTCCGATACCGAATGCCCGCCATGCCAACGGTCACAGTCCAGCCGGCACCGGTGCAGGTGGCGTGGCTGGGCTATCCGGGCAGCACCGGACTGAGGACGATCGAATACCGGTTCACGGACGCCTGGATGGAGCCGGAAGGTTCGCCGTGGTCCGAGTCGGTGGAAAAGCCGGTGCGGCTGCCGGACTCCTGGTTCTGCTTCGATCCCATCGATGAATATCCGGCCACCGATTCCCTTCCCGCGCTGCGGGCCGGGCACGTCACCTTTGGATGCCTGAATAATTTCTGCAAAGTGAACGACGCCGTGTTGCAGCGCTGGGCGGAAATGCTGCGAGCGGTGGAGGGTTCACGGCTGCTGCTGCGGTGCCCAGACGGCGAAACACAAATCCGGGTACGACAGTTCTTCGAGGCGCGGGGCATCCGGGCAGAGCGGGTGGAACTCGTTGCGTTGATCTCGACGCGGAAGGAGTTCCTCGACCTGTTTCAGCGCATCGACATCGCCTTGGACCCATTTCCCTACAATGGGGGAACGACGACCTGCGAAGCGCTCTGGATGGGAATCCCGGTGCTGACGCTGCCCGGGTCGCTGATCGTTTCGCGGATCGGGTTGAGCATCCTTTCGGCAGCCGGCGTGCCGGAGTTGGTGGCCGCATCGGAAGCGGGCTACGTGAGCCTGGCTGCGAGTCTGGCCGGCGATCTCCCCCGCCTCGCGCAACTGCGCGCCACCCTGCGCGAGCGGATGAAAGCTTCTCCATTCATGGACGCTCCATGCTTTGCCCGGAATGTGGAGCAGGCCTACCGGGAGATGTGGCGCGAGTGGTGCGCCAGACAATCGGCGCCACCTGCCTAGCGAATCTTCTGTGCACAGCCCGCACCGCAACGACTGGATGACTTGCAGGCCCTGACGCATTCCGATACCGACCGCAATTCATGCCGACAGTGACGATCCAGCAAGCTTTCGAACTTGCCCTCCAGCACCACCGGTCCGGGCGGTTGCCGGAGGCGGAGGCGCTTTACCGGCAGGTCCTCGCTGTGGAGCCGCGACATGCCAATGCGCTGCACCTGCTGGGAGTCATCGCCCATCAGGCGGGCCGGAATGATGTCGCCGTGGATTTGATCCGCCAGGCGATTGCCATCCACCCCAATTATCCCGAAGCCCACCTCAATCTCGGCGTTGCACTCTACGAGAATCGACAACTGCCCGAGGCGATCGCCGCGTGTCGTCAAGCCGTCGCTCTTAATCCCAACCTCCCCAAAGCCCACAATAACTTAGGCAACGCCTGCAAAGAAGCGGGGCGGCTGGACGAGGCGATCACGTGTTATCGGAGGGCCATCGCCCTGGACCCATCTTACACGGACGCTCACAGCAATCTCCTTTACACCCTCCTTTTCCACCCATCCTACGACTCCGTTGCCCTTGCAGACGAACACCGCCACTGGCACCGACAGTTCGCGGAGCCTTTGCGAAAATTTCAGCAACCTCACGCCAACGATCGGGACACGGAGCGCCGCTTGCGGATCGGCTATGTCTCGCCGGATTTCTGGCACCACGTGACCTGTCACTTCCTGACGCCATTGCTGGAGGCTCACGATCATGCGCGGTTCGAGATTTTTTGTTATGCGAGCGTGCGGCGACCAGACGCGATCACGGAGCGATTGAAGAAGAGCACCGATGTTTGGCGCGATGCCCTCGCCCTGCGGGACGATGCCTTGGCGGATCAGATTCGCGAGGACAAGATCGATATCCTCGTGGACCTCAGCCAGCACATGGCGCAGAACCGCCTCCTGGTCTTCGCGCGCAAACCCGCGCCGGTGCAGGTGGCGTGGCTGGGCTATCCCGGCAGCACCGGACTCGAGGCGATGGACTACCGGCTCACCGACGCTTGCATGGAGCCCGAGGGTGCGGCGTGGTCCGAGTCGGTGGAAACGGCGGTCCGTTTGCCGGACTCATGGTTCTGCTTCAATCCGCTGGACGAATTCCCGGTGACGGGCGGGCTGCCCGCGTTGCGGGAAGGTTACGTCACCTTCGGCAGCCTGAATAACTTCTGCAAGGTGAACGATGCCGTGCTGCGGCTCTGGTCCAGGGTGTTGCTCGCCGTGCCGGGTTCGAGGCTCCTGCTGCAATGTCCCGAAGGCGACCATAGGGATCGACTCAGGCCGCTTTTCGAGTCGCACGGGATCGCTGCGGATCGGGTGCAACTCATCGCGCGGACCGCCACGCGCGCGGAGTTCCTGGACCTGTTTCAGCGCATCGACATCGCCCTGGACCCGTTCCCTTACAATGGAGGGACGACCACCTGCGAAGCGCTCTGGATGGGAATCCCGGTGCTGACGCTGCCCGGGTCGCTGATCGTTTCGCGCATTGGATTGAGCATTCTCTCGGCGGTCGGACTGCCGGAGTTGGCGGCCGATTCGGAAGACGGATACGTGGGCCTGGCCGCAAGTCTGTCCGGCGATCTCCCCCGCCTCGCGCACCTGCGCTCGACGCTGCGCGAGCGGATGAAAGCTTCCCCCTTCATGGACGCCCCTCGTTTTGCCCGGAACGTCGAGAAGGCCTACCGGCAGATGTGGCGCGACTGGTGTGCCCCGCATTCTGCCCAACCCTCGTAGCCTCGATTTTCACCATGCCTGTCCGACCCATCTTGCCACGAGAAATCACCCACTGCCGAATCTGCCGGAGTCGGCAGCTCACGCCGCTGTTGTCACTCGGCGAGCAATGCCTCACGGGAGTATTTCCACAGCACCCAGAGGAGCAGATCACTTGCGGCCCACTTGAGTTGGTCAAGTGCGGCGGAGACCCAGGCTGCGGTCTGGTGCAACTCCGCCACTCCTACGACTCCACGGAAATGTATGGCTCCAACTACGGTTATCGATCCTCGCTGAATCGCTCGATGGTCGAGCACCTCGAATCGCAAGTGGCGAGTCTGACCGCCCGGGTTCCGCTGCAAGCCGGCGACCTTGTCCTCGATATCGGCAGCAATGACGGCACCCTCCTTTCCTTTTACCCACACGGCCCCACGCTCGTCGGCATGGATCCGACCGCGGACCGCTTCCGTGCGTTTTATGAGCCGCGCATCGAGGCGTTCGCAGAGTTCTTCTCCCTCGCCGCGTTTCGGGCGCATTTCGGCGAGCGACGGGCGAAGATCATTACTTCCTTTGCCATGTTCTACGACCTCGAGGAACCGATGAAATTTGTCGAACAGGTCGCGGCCATTCTGGATGACGAGGGCATCTGGCATTTCGAACAAAGTTACCTCCCTTCCATGCTATCCCGGAACGCTTACGACACAGTCTGCCATGAGCACGTGGAGTATTATGGCTTGAGGCAGATCAAGTGGATGATGGATCGATGCGGACTGAAGATCATCGCTCTCGACCTGAACGACGTGAATGGAGGCAGCCTGGGCGTCACTGTGGCGAAGACTAACTCAAGTTACCGCGAGGACACGGTGGCGGTTGGTGCGTTGCTTAAGTCGGAAGACGACGAGTTACTCCATACCCTCGCACCTTATCAGGGGTTTAAGGAAAGGCTGTTTCAGCACCGGGATAACTTGCTCACCCTCCTCGCAGACCTATCGCGGCAGGGTGCAAGGGTGCTCGGCTACGGAGCCTCGACCAAGGGCAATGTCATCCTCCAGTTTTGTGGCATCACCACGGCCCACATCCCCTTTATCGCCGAGGTGAATCCCGACAAGTTCGGCCGCTTCACTCCGGGCACCCACATTCCGATCATCTCCGAAGCGGAGGCTCACGCGATGAATCCCGATTACCTGCTCGTCATGCCATGGCACTTCCGGAGCAATCTCGTGCAAAGGGAAGCCGGCTATCTTCAGCGCGGCGGAAAGATGATCTTCCCGTTGCCTGAAATCGAAGTCATCGGAGCATGAAGAGGGTGATCATCGTCGGAGCCGGCGGCCAGGATGGGCGAATCCTCTACGATCAGTTGTTGAAGAAGGATTGCGCCATCCTCGGAATCGGACGCAACGCCGTGCGCAGCACCGAGCCTTCCGCCCCCGAAAGGATCGACCTGACCCACCGGGAGGAAGTGAGCGCGGTCATCCGAAGCTGGCATCCGGACGAGATCTATTACCTCGCGGCGCACCATCACTCCTCGCAGGAGCAGACGGGCGGCGACACGGTTCGCTTGTTCGAAAGAAGTTACGCCGTCCACGTGCTGGGGTTGCTCCACTTTCTCGAAGCGATCAAGGAGGAGGCGCCCGCGACCCGCCTTTTCTATGCGGCTTCGTCGCTCGTCTTCGGCGAAGCGTCGACGCCCATGCAGGATGAACTCACTCCGATGAACCCTCGCTGCATCTATGGCATCACCAAGGCCAGCGGGCTTCATTGCTGCCGGTTCTACCGCGAGACCCATCGCGTTTTTGCGTCCGCCGGAATCCTTTACAATCATGAATCCGTTTTCCGCCGGGAAGAATTTGTCTCGCAGAAAATCATCCGCGCCGCGCTCGAAATCGCGCGTGGACAAAAGGAGAAACTCATCCTCGGCGACCTCTCCGCGAAGATCGACTGGGGTTACGCGCCGGACTATGTGGACGCAATGACGAGGATGCTCGCCCTGGATCGCGCGGAGGATTTCGTCGTGGCGACCGGCGAGGCGCACTCCGTGCAGGAATTTGTCGAACTGGTCTTCGCTCGGCTGGGTTTGGACTGGAAGGCGCATGTGGAAGAGAACTCCGCCGTGCTCCACCGGCGAAGGCACCCGCTCATCGGCGACGCCACGAAGCTGCGCGCCGCCAGCGGATGGCGGCCCTCGGTGACTTTTCCGGAGATGGTGGCAACGCTCGTCGATTCCCAGCGCCAAACCGCTTGAGCCGGAATGATGCAGACGGCGGAGTGCGAAGCTGGGCTGCACAGGTTTCCGTGACGGTCCCTTCCGTTGTCCCAAAATAGTCCCTGGGCGCTGTTCCAGCAGTGATGCGCCATGCTTGATCCGGCGGCCCCATTTCCCGCAACACTCCTTCCCGTATGAACCTCCCCACCCTCCTCCGCACGACCGCACTGCTCGCCGCCGCAGTCCTCGGCAACTCACCCGCGCCAGCAGCCACGCCGCCGGCCAAACCCAACGTCCTCTTCATCGCCATCGATGACCTGCGCGACTGGGTCCGCTACCTCGGCTACGAGCAGGTGAAGACGCCGAACCTCGATCGCCTCGCCGCGCGCGGTGTGACCTTCACCCATAGCTACTGCGCGGCGCCGATCTGCAATCCGTCGCGCGCAGCGCTGATGTCGGGGCTGAGGCCTTCGACCTCCGGCGTGTACGACAACGGCACCGACTGGCGGAAAGCGATTCCCGATGTCACGACCTTGCCGCTGCACTTCCGCGCGAATGGGTATTATGCGGCGGGGGCGGGCAAGATTTACCACGGGGCCTTTAAGCGGGCGACCGATTGGGATGATTACCTCGGGAGCGGAGCCGGTGACGCGGACGACGTGGAGAATCCGGGCAAGGGAAAGGGAAAGAAGGCGAGCAAAACCGCGGGCAGCGACGCGCCGAACGACGGCGTGGGCGGCATCAAATTCAAACCGCTCAATTGCGAGGACAAGGACATGGCCGACTACGCGACCGTCTCTTATTGCCTGAAGCAACTCGAGCAACCGCGGGACAAACCGCTCTTCCTCGCCTGCGGGATCACCAAGCCGCACATGCCGTGGGATGTGCCGAAGAAATATTACGAGATGTATCCGCTGGAGAAGATCCAGCTCCCCAAGGTGATGGAGAACGATCTCGCCGACATCCCGCCCGCGGGCGTGGCCATGGCCAGACCCCAGGGCGATCACGCGGCGATCCTGGCCTCGGGGCGTTGGAAGGAAGCGGTGCAGGGTTACCTCGCGGCGATTACTTTTTGCGACGCGATGATCGGGCGGTTGATGGAGGGCTTCGATAAGTCACCTTACAAAGACAACACGATCATCTGCCTGTGGAGTGACCACGGCTGGCATCTCGGAGAAAAGGAACACTGGCGGAAATTTGCGCTCTGGGAGGAAGCGACGCGCGCGCCATTCCTCATGGTCGCGCCCGGCGTGAGCAAGCCCGGCGGCGTCTGTCAGCGGACGACGGATTACATGAATATTTACCCCACACTCTGCGACCTCGCGGGCATCCCCATCCCGAAGCATGTCGAAGGAGTGAGCATCCGTCCGCTGTTGGAAAATCCCGCGGCGGCGTGGGATCGCCCGGCGTTGACCACGCACGGTTTCCAGAACCACGGGGTCCGCACGGAGCAGTGGCGTCACATCCGCTACGCCGACGGCAGCGAGGAACTTTACAACGAGCAAACCGATCCGCTGGAGTGGACCAACGTTGCCAAAGACGAGCATTACGCCGCGGTGAAGGCGGAACTCGGGAAGTGGATGCCGAAGGAAAACAAGCCGGGGAAAGGTGCTGGCGAGGGCGGGAAGAAAGCGCGGAAGAAAGACAAGTAGATGAATCTGCGCCTGCTCACCTTCCTCACACTCCTATTTGTTCCCGCGGCATTATGTGCGGCAGCGGATCGCAAACCGAACATCCTCTTCATCCTAGCCGATGACCTGCGTCCCGAACTCGGCTGTTATGGGGCGAAGCACATCCAGTCGCCGAACATCGATGCACTCGCCTCGCGCGGCATGGTGTTCGAACGCGCGTATTGCCAGCAGGCGGTCTGCAATCCATCGCGCGCGAGCTTGCTCAGCGGTTGCCGTCCCGACACCACGCGGGTGATGGCAAACAACACCTTCCTGCGCAATAACATGCCCGACGTGCTGACCCTGCCGCAGCACTTCAAGAACCATGGCTGGCATTCGCTCTCGCTGGGAAAGGTGTTTCATCACAGCGAGAAAGAGCCGGGAGATGATGCGCAGTCGTGGAGCGAGCCTTCGTGGCATCACGGCAAACCGTACCGGCATTGGTTCTCGAAGGAATCGGACGAGATGATCAAGCGGATGAAAATGCTGCCCGCGGCGGAGCGCCCCAAGCTGATTCGCGGCCTGCCGTTCGAGGCGTCGAATGAACCCGACGATGTCTATCCCGACGGGCAAACCGCGCTGAAGGCCATCGAGACGCTGCGTGCGGTGAAGGACAAACAGTTCTTCCTCAGCGTGGGATTTGTGAAGCCGCACCTGCCGTTCACCTGCCCGCAGAAGTATTGGGATCTGTATCCTGCCGACACCATCAAGCTGCCCGATAACTACTCCCCGCCGAAGAACGTCCCCGAGCCTGCGCTGCACAACGGGTATGAACTCCGCACCTATGGCGGCGTCCCCGCGGCGGGCGACATCCCCGATGAACTGGGGCTGAATCTGATCCGTGGCTACCGCGCGTGCATTAGTTTCATGGACGCGCAGGTCGGCCGCGTGCTCGACGAACTGGACCGCCTCGGCTTGCGTGAAAATACCATCGTCGTGTTGCTCGGCGATCACGGTTATCACCTCGGTGAGAACGGCATCTTCACCAAGATGACCAACTTCGAACTCGGCACACATGCTCCGCTCATCATCAGCGCCCCAGGCATGAAGGCCGTCGGCCAGCGCACCCGCGCGCTCGTCGAGTTCGTGGACATCTACCCCACGCTCGCGGAACTCGCCGGGCTGCCGCTGCCCGCGCACCTCGAAGGGACGAGCCTTACGCCATTGCTGACCGCTCCATCGAAGCCTTGGAAAAAGGCCGCGTTCAGCCAATACCTCCGGCCCGGCAAAGACCGGTTCATGGGCCGCTCTGTGCGCACCGACCGCTGGCGTTACACCGAATGGACGAACGGCAAGGACGAGAGCGCCGGGGTCGAACTCTACGACGAAGTCGGCGATCCGAAGGAGAATGTGAATCTCGCGGGGGAAGCGGCGAACAAAGCAGTCGTCGCTGAGATGGCGAAGCTTTTACACGCTGGGTGGAAAGCGGCCACGCCCCCGAAATAAGTGGCCGTAACACCGACGACATAGACAACCAACCATGAAGGCCCTGCTCGCCCCACTCCTTGCTCTCGCTCTCGCGTGCTCCGCACACGCGGCCGGGAAACCAAACATCATTCTCATCCTCGCCGATGACATCGGTCTGCCCGGCTTTGGCTGCACCGGCGGCATTTACAAGACACCGAATATCGATGCTCTCGCGGCGGGCGGGACGCGCTTCGAGACGTGCTTCGCCGCCCCGCTGTGCGCGCCGTCGCGCGCGATGCTGATGACGGGACGTTATGCGTTTCGCACCGGCGTGACGGACAACGGCCGCGGCGCGGAGGCGACACCCGAGAAGGACGGATGCGTCGCACAACTCATGAAGCAAGCGGGGTACGCCACCGCGGTCGCGGGGAAATGGCGGCAGCTAAGTTACTTCACCACGAAGGAAGACGGCGCGAAGTGGGGCTTCGATGAATTCCTCATCTGGGGTGCGGGCGAGCCGGAGGAAGGCGAAGGCAAAGTAAGCAAAAAAAAGAGGGGCGCGGATGGCTCGAAGAGCAAACCGGGGCGTTACTGGGATCCTGACTACAACTTGAACGGCAAGCCGCTTCCCGACACGAAGGGGAAATACGGTCCTGACGTGTTGCAGGCGTTTGTCATCGACTTCGTGCAACGGCACAAGGACGGGCCGTTCTTCGTCTATTATCCGACGCCGTTGATCCACGGCCCCATCCTCCCGACACCCGACAGCGCGTCGAAAGACCCAGTGAAAAAGCAGAAGGCGAAGAAGACCTCGGGCAGCGTCGGCGAAGGCTCGCTCTATGCGGATAACATCGCCTACCTCGACAAGCTCGTCGGCCAGCTCGTGGCCGAACTCGACAAGCTCAAGCTGCGCGAGAACACGCTCATCGTCTTCACCGGCGACAACGGCAGCGTGCCGGTCGGCACCGTGCATGGCCGCGCGGTGGATGGACACAAGAGCGAGGTGACGGAAGGCGGCAGCCGCGTGCCGCTCATCGCGAACTGGCCCGGCACCACGCCCGCGGGGATCGTGTGCAAAGATCTCGCCGACTTCACCGATCTGCTGCCGACCTTCGCCGCGTTCGCAGGGGCGCCTTTGCCGAGCGAACGGAAGTATGACGGCCACAACCTCGCGCCGCAGCTCCGCGGCGAGAAGGGCGAGCCACGCGAGTGGGCTTACGTGCAACTCCGCGAAGCCTGCTACGTGCGCAGCGATCGATGGAAGCTCACCGGCGAAGGCCAGTTCTTTGACATGAAGGATGCGCCTTACCAACAAATCCCCGTGCCCGCCGACACGAGCGACCCCGACGCGAAGGCCGCGCGTGCGAAGCTGCAAGCCGCGCTCGATGAATTGAAATCGACGGAAACTCCCACCGGCACGCCGGCAGGGAAAAAGCGGAAGCGGGCGAAGCAAGCCACGCCTGCGCTGTGAGGCGCGCCGGCCGGCCAAACCAGAAGCACCCGGGCAGCGACGCCGAAACTTTGGCGCGCGACCGGTGATCCAGATGGCCCATCATTCATGAAGATTCATCTGTTCGCCGCCACCCTGCTCCTGTCCTCGCTCGCGGTCCACGCCGCGGAGCCGAAGCTGAACGTCCTGCTCATCCTCTCCGACGACCACAGCTATCCGCATGTCGGGTGTTATGGAAATGCGGACCTCAAGACGCCGAA
This sequence comes from Chthoniobacteraceae bacterium, assembly GCA_031411395.1. Lineage (GTDB taxonomy): Bacteria > Verrucomicrobiota > Verrucomicrobiia > Chthoniobacterales > Chthoniobacteraceae > Chthoniobacter. The sequence goes on along the minus strand of JANOAZ010000124.1, from coordinate 16,456 downwards.
TCTCGACCAGTTCGCGGCGCAGGGCATGCGCTTCGATCGCGCTTACGTGACCTGCCCGCAGTGCGTGCCGTCGCGCGCGAGCATCTTCACGGGGCGGTCGCCCGTGGCCATCGACATGTCCCGCTTCTCCGCGCCGCTGCCGCGCGATGTGAAGACGTATCCCGAGGCGCTGCGCGCGGCTGGATGGTTCACCGGCGTCGCGGGGCGGACCTATCACATGGATGGCGCGGGCACTTCGGCGGAGTCGCGCGCGGTGTTTGAGAAATACAAACTCGCGACGTTTCCCGACCGTCTCGATTTCGTGAAAACCGCCGGCGACAACGGCGTTTCGCTCGCGCAGTTCCGCGAATTCCTCGACGCCAAACCGGCGGAGAAACCGTTCTTCCTCCAGCTCTGCTCGAACGATCCGCACCGCCCGCTGAGCACGAGCGGCGCGGAAAAGCACGACCCGGCGAAGCTCAAGCTGCCCGCGCATTATCCCGATACGCCAGCGGTGCGCGCGGACTTCGCGCGCTATTACGACGAGATTGCGCACTTCGATATTTTCTTCGGCGAAGTGATGGCGGAGCTGGAAAAGCGCGGGCTCGCGGCGAACACGATCGTCGGCTTCATGGCCGACAACGGCTGCTCCCAATTCCGCGGCAAGGGCACGCTCTTCGAGTTTGGAATCCACGTGCCGCTGCTCGTCCGCTGGCCGGGGAAGGTGAAGGCCGGCTCGTCCTCGGGGGAGTTGATCAGCGGCGAAGATATCGCGCCCACTTTCCTCGAAGCCGCGGGCGTGCCGGTGCCGCCGGAGATGACAGGGAAGAGTTTTGTGAAGCTGCTGCGCGGCGAACCGTTCGAGGGGCGGCAGTTTGCCTTCGCGCAGCGCGGCGCGCATGGGTCGAGCCTGCCCGGAAATACCGCCAGCTTTGACCTCGGCCGCGTGGTGGTGACCAAGACGCACAAGCTCATCTACAACGCGCTCGGCCACCTCCCGTATTGGCCCGTGGATTTCGCGGGTGACGCCATGTGGAAGGAAGTGGTGCAGATGCACGAAGCCGGGAAGCTCGACGCCAGATTGGAGCGGTTCTACTTCGCGTCGCCGCGCCCGATGTTCGAGCTTTACGACCTCGAGAAAGATCCCGGCGAATCCAACAACCTCGCGGGCCAGCTCGAGGCCATGAGCTACGAGCGCGAGCTCAAAGCGGCGATGCAGGAGTGGATGATTCTCCAGCGCGATTTCCTCCCCCTGCCCGTGACACCCACCGACCGTCCCGGCCCAAAACGCAAGAAGCCCTGATCTCCCTCGCCCCTTATGCACAGACATCTCATCCTCATCCTCCTCGCCGCGCTCTCATCGCTCGCCGCGCGCGCGGCGGACCGGCCGAATATCATCGTCATCCTCAGCGACGACTACGGCTACGGCAGCGCCGGCTGCTACGGCGCAAATCCCGCGCTGGTGAAGACACCGAACATCGACCGACTGGCGAAGGAAGGCCGTCGCTTCACCGATGGCAACACGGCGTCGTCCGTCTGCTCCCCTACCCGCTACTCGCTGATGACCGGGCGCTACTGCTGGCGCACTTCGTTGAAGCACGAGGTGTTGAGCACATTCGCCCCGCTGCACATCGAGCCGACCCGGTTGAACATGGCGTCGCTCTTGAAGAAACACGGCTACGCGACGGCGGCGGTCGGCAAGTGGCATCTCGGCTACGGCACCGCGGATGACTCGCCGAAGTGGCGCACCGACTACACCGCGGAGCTTTCGCCGGGGCCGCTGGACATCGGCTTCGATTACCACTTCGGAGTGCCGAGCAATCACGGCGATCTCACCGGCGTGTTCGTGGAGAACCGATTCGTTTACGGACTGCGTTCCGGGAAAATTCCCGCGGCCATGAAGATCGCCGGACCTGTCCCGGACGATGACAATTTCAAAGCGACCTACACCGGCGAAGACATGGAAAACGGCAAGGGCAAGACACCGCTCGCCCTAGATGCGCCGCGCCGGAAGAACGAGCGCGTGATGGCCACGCTGACCGACAAGGCAACGACGTGGATCGGGCAGCAGCCGAAGGACAAACCGTTCTTCCTCTACTTCACTCCGGTCGCGGTGCACAACCCCATCACGCCCGACAAGGATCTCGCGGGCAAAAGCGCCGCCGGGCTTTTCGGCGACTGGATTCACGAACTCGATCGCAGCGTCGGCCGCATCCTCGACACGCTCGACAAGCTGGGCGTCGCGAAAGACACGCTGGTCATTTTCACGAGTGACAATGGCGGCGTGTTCAAACCCGCGCGGGACTCGGTGCAAACCTCGGCGTTCAAAGCCGGACTCCTCGTCAACGGCGCCTTGCGCGGCGGCAAACACGACGTGTGGGAGGGCGGCTTCAAGGTGCCCTTCCTCGTGCGCTGGCCGGGCAAGGCCGCGGCCGGAAGCGTGTGCAAGGAAATGATCAGCGTCGCCGACATCCTCGCCACCACGGCTGCGATCGTCGGCGAGGACTTGCCGCCCGCGTCGCAGGCCGCCGAGGACAGCCGCAATTTCCTCCCCGCCATCCTCGGCGACGCGGCGAAACCCATCCGCGAGGATATGATCGTGCATAGCTCGGATGGCGTATTCGCGATTCGCAAAGGTCCGTGGAAGTGGATCGAAGGCATCCCGGTGGATGACCTCAAACCCGGCGCGAAGAAACTGAACGCGGAGCAATACCGCCCGCAGCTCTACGACACAAAGAATGATCCTGCGGAGACGAAGGACGTGAGCGCGGCGCATCCCGAGATCGTGAAGGAACTCGCCGCGCTGCTGAACCGCTACCGCGACGGCGGCTATAGCCGCGAGCTGCCGCCCGAGGGCGTGAAACCGGTGGTGACGAAAGTGACCTCGCTCGCGCCGCTGGCCGGCGCCGTGGTGTTGAATGAAACGCTGGCGGCGCAGCCCGCGAAGCCCTGGACCATTGCAAACGGGGAATGGCAGGCGAAGGACGGCGGCCTTTGGGGCATGCAGCGCGGGAAGGAAGAGCAGGGCGCGGCGCTGCGGACGCCGATCGCGCTCACCGACGGAACGATCGAATTCGAGATCAACTTCAAGGGCGCCAACCGCACCTCGCTGCGCGTCGAGTGGGGCGATCGCAAGGGCAGCTTCCGCATCGAGATGTCGCGCACCGCCGTGGGGATCACGAAGAATCCCTCGCCGGGCGAAGGCAAGGAGGCAGTCGAGCCGCTCGCGCGCAAGCCGCTCAAGCTCGAGTCGAATCAATGGTATCCCGTGCGCATCACCTTCAAAGGCAACGAAGCCACGGCGCAGATCAACGATGTCTCGGTCAAAGGCACGCACGCCGTGCTCGGTGAAAAGAAGACCGCGATGAACTTCCTGGTCTTCGGCGAGACCGCGGGCTTCCGGAATGTGAAGGTCGCGCGGTGAGCCGCCGCCGACCCCCGATCCACTCCATGAATAAGCTCATCCCCATCCTCATCGCGGCTCTTTGCCTTCCTTGCGGCGATTCGCGCGCGGCCCCCGTAGCGCGCAAACCGAACATCGTCGTCATTGTCGCCGATGACCTCGGTTACGCGGACGTGCTCTTCAATCCGCTGCATCCGAAGGAGGTCACCACGCCGAATCTCGACGCGCTGGCGAAGCAGAGCGTCATCTGCCGGCAGGGTTACGTCAGCGGGCATGTGTGTTCGCCGACGCGCGCGGGTCTGATGACCGGGCGGTATCAGCAGCGGCTCGGGCTTTACACCGGCGGCGAGGCGGGCGGCGGATTGCCGATGAGCGAGAAGATTTTCCCGCAGTATCTCAAGCCGGCAGGTTACGCGACGGCGCAGTTTGGAAAGTGGCACCTCGGCGCGACGCCGGAGTGGAGCCCGGCGTTGCGCGGGTTCGATGAAGTGTTCGGCTTCCTCGGCCGCGGCGCGCACGATTATTTCAAGCTCAACGATCCCGAGGACCCGATCTATCGCGGCACGACGCCGGTGCAGGAGACGGGCTATCTCACGGACCGGCTCGGCGAGGAGGCGGCCTCGTTCATTACCCGGCACAAGGCCCGGCCGTTTTTCGTCTATCTCGCCTTCAACGCAGTCCACGCACCGCTCCAGGCGCCGGCCGATGAGATTGCAAAGTTCGACACCGGCAGCGCCGAGCGAAACACGCTGCTCGCGATGGGCAAGCGAATGGACGACGCGATCGGCCGGGTGGTGGCGAGCTTGAAGAAGGAAGGCGTGTGGGAAAACACGCTGCTGTTTTTCATCAGCGACAATGGCGGTCCGCTCGCACAGACGGCGGTGAACACGCCGTTGCGCGGCGGGAAACATCAGGACTACGAGGGCGGCATCCGCGTGCCATTTCTGGTGAGCTGGCCGGCGCAGTTGAAGCCCGGCGAGAGCCAGGCGCCGGTGATCGCGCTCGACATCCTGCCGACCGCGCTCGCGGCCGCGGGCGTTTCCGCGACGGACGCAAAGCCGTTCGACGGCAGGGATATTCTGCCGATCCTCCGCGGTGCCAAGGCACCGGAGGCCCGCAATCTTTTCTGGTCCGCGGGCAGCCTGGAAGGCTGGTGGGCAGTGCGCTCCGGTGACTGGAAACTCGTCGGCGAAAAGGCGCGGGTGAGCCTGTTCGATTTGAGCAGGGACGTGTCTGAGAAGAACGATCTCGCCGCACAGATGCCGGAGAAAGTCGGTGAATTGACGAAGCTGCACGATGCCTGGCTCGCGGAAATGGCGGAGCCGAAAACCGCCGGCGGGAAACGGTTCGGCATGGAACCGCCCGCGGGCTTCAAACCAAAGAAGCCCAAGAGCGAGCGTAAGAAAAACAAAGGCGTGCGGGTGCCCGCTCCATAAATCGACCTCTCCGCCATGCGCCTCTTCTTCCCCTCCGTCGCCGCCGCGATCTGCATCTTCTTTCCGCTGCGCGGCGACGCGGAAACAACCAAACCGAACATTCTCATTTTCTACGTCGATGACATGGGCTGGGCGCAGCCGGAATGTTACGGCGGAAAACTCGCGCCCACCCCGAACATCGATGCGCTGGCCGCCGGCGGCGTGCGCTTCACCGATGGATACTCCTCCGGCTGCGTCTGCTCGCCGGGCCGCGTCGGCCTTCTCACCGGCCGCTACCAGGCGCGCACCGGCCACGACGCGAATCCCAACCGGCCCGGGCGCGACCTGCCGCTCACCGAAACCACGATGGCGCAGCGTCTCAAAGCCATCGGCTACACCACCGGCATCGTCGGCAAGTGGCACCTCGGCTACTCCGCGCCGGAGTTCATGCCGGCCGCGCGCGGATTCGATTTCTCGGTCGGCACCGTCGGCAATCTTGGCGAGGGCAAAGGCCCGTCCTTCTATCGCGGCAAGGAACTGCTCCAGGAGCTGCCTGGCGCGCCGATCACCTCGCCGGTTTATGCCCGCGAGGCGGTTGCCTTCATCGAGCAAAACAAGCAGCAGCCTTGGTTTCTTCACCTCTCCTTCAACGCCGTGCATTCACCCCACGTCGCCTCCGAGGCATGGCTGGCGAAGTTTAAGAACCTCCCGAAGCGCGCCGCTCAATACGCCGCGCTCACCGCCGAAGCCGACGAAGCCATCGGCACTGTGATGTCCAAACTTCGCGATTTGAAGCTGGAGGAAAACACCCTCATCTTCCTGATCAGCGACAACGGCGGCGCGTCGCCACAGGCAGAGATGGGAGGCCTGCGCGGGCGCAAATGGTTCGTCTGGGAAGGCGGCATCCGCGTCTCGTGGATCGCGGCGTGGAAGGGACGCATTCCCGGCGGACGCGTCTCGATGGAACCCGTCATCCAGCTCGACGTGCTGCCCACCGCATTCGCCGCCGCCGGCGCCGAGGTGAAACCCGAGTGGCAGATCGATGGGATGAATTTGCTCCCGCTGCTCGAAGGCAAGACCGACAAGCTGATGGAGCCGCGTCCGCTCTACTTTCGGTTCGGTGTTCAATACGCCGTCCGCGAGGGCGACTGGAAGCTGGTGAAGGCGTCGAAAGACATGGCCCCCATGCTCGTGAATCTCGCCAGCGACCGCGGCGAACAAACCGATCTCACGGCCCAGCAGCCCGAAAAAGCGAAAGCGCTGCAAGCCCTCTTCGATCGCTGGAATGCCACCATGCAACCACCCCGCTGGGAAGATCCGCGATGGAATGGCGACGAGAACCGCAAAGCGGAAAAGAAGGCCAGGAAGTAGCAGCCCGGATCAGACGCGAGCGGAAGGCCGCACGCGAGCCGCGGCCAGTTTCGCCAGCCGATACGGAAGACCGGCAAGAAACGTCCGGCACGGGGCGAACTTTGGATGATCAAAGGAAGGAATTTGAAGATAGCGCTCGGGGCCGATGCCAAGCGTCCGCATTTTCAGTTGGGCATTCTCATGCCCGGGCGGTTTATCGTCGATCAGGACGCCCGCGGGAGCCAGGTCCTTTTCCCCGAAGAGAAATAGCTCGCAGCCAAAAACCTGATTCACGGCAAACCCGAAGCCGAACGCTCGCGAAATTTCCACCGCATATTCCTTCTCCGAGAAAGTGAAGAGGACGACCTCCTGCGCCTGCTCGCGGCAAGCATCCAAAATCGCCAGCGCTTCCGGCCTCAGGAACGCCAAATACGGGCCGTAGGCAAAGCTGTCGAAGTTCGGCCGCTTGCGCCCGACGCTGAGTTCCTTGGCGACGGAATGAACAAGGGTTTCATCAAGATCGACGAAGACGTAGGGCAACTTGAGGCTCATGAAGAAAGGCATATCCTGCCTGTCAAGCGCCAAGTCCGTTGGGGCGAAATTACTTCGTCGGCGGGACTTCGCCGCCTACGGCACCTTTTCGTAGAACCGCAGCGCCTCGATGCGACTCCCGAATTCGCGCAGCGGATACAGGCCCTTTGCCGCTCCCCCGCCTGGATCGCGCGTGAGATAGTCGAAGCCCTCTTTGCCGGCGATGACTACGAAGTGCGTGATGCGCGAGGGCAGGCGCAGGCGGACGATGACGGGATTGCCGCGCTGGAGATTGCGGTCGATCAGATCGTAGGAAGGCAGATCTTCATAGGCATGGCGCACGTGACCGCCCGCGAGTTCGGCGGCCTTCTCCCAATAGAGCCAGCCCTGCGGCGTGTAGCCGCCGTTGCCGTTGAGGAATTCATTCAGCCTGCCGGGATCGGTATCGTAGCCGTAGCTCGCGAGCACCATCGCGGCGGAAGCCACGGCGCAACCTTCGGCGCCGAGCGTGCCGGGCGTGGGTCCGAGCCGATCGGCGCGCCAGCGTTCGTCTGCCTGGCGAAACGACGGCACCGGAATCTCCACCCGGCGGAAAAAGTAACGTCCCCCGCTCGGCTCGATGATGCCTTTGCGCCCCCAGCTTTCGTGGATGTGCGCCATGAGGATCAACGCCGTCATCGTCCCGAGGAGGAGAAAAAACAGGGCGGCCTGATGCAGCGGGTGGCGGCGTGGAGTCATCGCGGGAACTTCTCGATCAAAGCCGCGCCGATGTGAACAGAATCTTTCCTCCGCGATTATCCCGCTGACATTCTGCCTCGCGCCTTTACCATCCCGCGCCGTGCCGGAGCCGACGAAATCACTCACCACCCAAAAGCTCGAGTCCGGCGCGCAACTGGCCATCCTCGGCATCGTCATCAATGCGCTCCTCGCCGCGGTCAAGATCGCGGCCGGCCTCGTCGGCCACTGCTACGCGCTGATCGCCGATGGCGTCGAATCCACGCTCGATATCTTCGGCTCGCTGGTCATCTGGTTCGGCCTGAAGGTCGCCGCCGAGCCGCCGGACGACGAGCATCCCTACGGCCACGGCAAAGCGGAGGCGCTGGCCGCGATCGTCGTGGCGCTCATCGTCCTGGCCGCGGCGGTGGGGCTGGCCGTGCAGAGCATTCGCGAGATCGTCACGCCGCATCACGCGCCAGCGCCATTCACGCTCATCGTGCTCGTCGCGGTGGTTTTGGTTAAAGAAACGCTCTTTCGGAAAGTGATCCACGCGAGCGTCGAGATCGGGAGCACCGCGGTGAAAACCGATGCCTGGCATCATCGATCCGACGCGATCACTTCGGTCGCCGCGTTCGTCGGAATCTCGATCGCGCTGATCGGCGGACCGGGTTGGGAACCGGCCGATGACTGGGCCGCCTTGTTCGCCTGCGGATTGATCGCATTCAATGGCTGGCGCCTGCTCCTGCCGGCGCTCCACGAGACGATGGACACCGCGGCCCCGGCGGAACTGCGCAACGATGTCGTGCGGCTGGCGCGCAGCGTGACCGGCGTGGCAGAGATCGAGAAGTGCCGCATTCGGAAGGCCGGCCTCGAATACTTCGTGGATATCCACGTCTGCGTGGCAGCCCACCTCACGGTGCGCGAGGGCCACCGCATCGCGCACGAGGTGAAGGATGCAATCCGCACCGCGCGGCCGGCGATCGCAGATGTGCTGGTGCATATCGAACCGATCGAAGGCGGTGCGGCGGCGGCGAGCTGACGGCCCGGCGGGCGAAGAAATCTCGCTTGCCCCGTCTGCGCGAAAGTCTAGTGTTCGCCTGAACATGGAACCGCTCACCGACAAACAGCAGGCCATCCTCGACTACATCGGCCACGAACAGGCGCGCTCCGGGATCATGCCCTCGACGCGCGAGATCCAGGAACACTTTGGCTTTGCCAGCCAAACCGCCGCGGTCAATCACCTCAAGGCCCTGGAGAGAAAAGGCGCAATTCAGCGACTGGCCGGCAAAGCGCGGGCCGTGGCGCTCACCTCGACGTTGAAGCGCGAGCCGATCTTCGACATTCCGATCTACGGCCAGATCGCAGCGGGCATGGCGCAGATGACCGAGCAGGATGAAGACGGCGTCGTGACGGTGGACGCATCGTCGATCGGGGTGAAAAAGGGGCAGCGCCTCTTCGCCTTGAAAGTGCACGGCGATTCCATGATCGGAGCCGGGATCAACGATGGCGATCTCGTCGTGCTGGAAATCAAGGAACCGCGGCACAACGACATCGTCGCGGCGCTGATCGACGAGGAGACGACGTTGAAGCGATACGTCCTTTCGCGCGGGCGGCCCTATCTCAAGGCCGAGAACCCGCGATTTCCCGATCTCCGACCGGTCCGCGAACTGGTCATCCAGGGCGTGATGGTCGCCCTCATCCGCAAGTGCCGGCGCTAGACAAACCCCGCTGCCATGATCGGACTGGCCATCGAATTCTCCCTCGTGATCGCCGGCTTTCTGTATGTCTGGCGAAAGCAGATTCGCGAACGCCAGCGGTTGCGGGAGCGAGCGTCGCAGCTTGATTTAGACTTCGACCGCGACGGGAATCGCGGCGGCTCCGAATCGTAAGCTTATTGAGTCTCGCGAAAGTGCTGGAGGCGGAATCCTGGAGGGACACGCTCCGTCGTGTCACCAATCCCGCGGGCGGAGGTGGCGGCTCGCGCACGGACCCGCCGCCGCTTGTCCCGTGCGCCGCGGCCTCGGCGGAGCGTCGACGCGCGCAGGCTTCGCGCCGGCCTTCGCCCACGGAAGTTTGGGACACGACGGAGCGTGTCCCTCCAGGGTTTGGAACTCCAAGGTTTCGTCGTAACTCCTTACGCGAAACTCGCTAATCATAATCCCGCCCTCCACATGAAACGGGAGTTGGGTGGAATCTCGATTACGATTACGATTACGAACCGATCGGCAGAGCCCACTCATGATCATCCACCTCGATGCCGATGCCTTCTACGCCTCCGTGGAGCAGGCAGAAAATCCGGACCTGCGCGGAAAGGCGATGGCCGTGGGTGGCATTCATCGCGGGATCATCGCCAGCGCGAGCTATCCGGCCCGGGCGCGCGGCGTCTTCACCCCGATGCCCACGGCCAGCGCCAGGCGGGTGTGTCCGGAACTGATCCTCGTCCGTGGCGACATGGAGAAATATTCGAGTTACTCGCGACGGCTCTTTGCGTTCGTCGAAGATTTCACGCCGCTGGTCGAGCGGACCTCGATCGACGAAGGATATTTCGACGTGAGCGGCCATCGCACGCTGCGCCCGCGGGAAATCGGGGAACGATTGAAGGAACGCGTGCGGGCGGAGCTTGGCATCACCATTTCGCTGGGCATCGGCGAAAACAAACTCGTCTCCCAAATCGCTGCGAAGCTGCGCAAGCCCGACGCGCTGGTGGAGGTGTCGCGCGGCACGGCGCGCGAATTTCTCGCGCCGCTCGAAGCCCGCTGGCTGCCCGGCATCGGCCCGAAGGCAGCGGAGCAATTCCGGAGCGCAGGTCTGCTCACGATTCGCGACGTCGCCGAAGCGGCTCCGGAAACGCTCGAACGCGTGGCCGGCAGCGGGGCCGGGCAACTCCGTGCATTCGCCCTCGGCATCGACAGCCGGCCGGTCGAAGTCGAACGCGACGAGGCGAAATCCTACGGGGTGCAGGATACCTTTTCGGACAACATCGCCAACCGCGACACGATCCTCGCGAAGCTGCGCACGATGGCCGACGGATTGATGGCGCGAGTGCGAGCGGACGGAAAGGCGATCCGCACCGTGACCGTAAAAGTGCGATACCCCGATTTCACGGACGAGTCCCACGCGACCACCCTGCTGGACGCCACGGACCTCGAGACGGACATCTACCCACGGCTCGCGGCGCTGCTCACCGGCGCATGGAAACGACAGGCCCCGCTCCGCCTCGTCTCGCTCCGCTTCAGCCACGTGGAAGCACCCGGCCTCCAGGGCGAACTCCCGCTCGACACCGGCACCGTGCAAAGATCCCGCCAGCAAAAAGCCGCGCAACTCCTCGACGAACTCCGCGCCCGGAACCTGCCTCTCACCCGCGGCCACGCCCTGGCGGCGAACGACGAATCAAAGGTTGCGGACTGATCACGCCATCACCAGCCGCCACACACGATGCGGCTTGTCGAAGCCTCGGAAGCGCACCTCGGATGGCTCGGGCGGACGGGGACACGATTCCAGAAATGCCGCCATTTCCGGGCGGCTGAATAGTTCGTCCGACACCGTGAGATCGCCGCCCTGGCAGCAATCCACCATGCGCGCAGCGAGGTTGATCGTGGTGCCGAAAAAATCGAGCCGCTCGTTTGCATTCACCGCGAGGCACGGGCCGACGTGCAGGCTCGATTTCAAGACCAGCGGTTGCGCGCCGTTGGCGCCCGTCGCGCCGAGCGCGCGGTGCATCTCCCGGACCGCGGCGAGCGCTTCATCCACCCGGCTGAACGCCGCCATCACGGCGTCGCCGATCGTTTTCACCACCGTGCCATGATGCGCGCCGACCGCCTCCGTGAGCACCGTGAAATGATCGCGCACCCGCGCATACGCCGGGGCGTCGCCGAGTCCGTGATACATCGCCGTGGAGCCGCGGAGATCGGTGAAGAGCACGACTTGCGCGCCGACTGTGACCTCCTCGTCCGGCGAGATGACCTCGCTCGCGAAGAGATCGCGGAACTCCTGCCAGTTCGTCGCCCGCGCGGCGGTGAGGATGTCGTCGCCCCAGCCGAGTTGTTCCAGGCTGGCGAGCACGGGAAAGGAATTGGGATTCGTGAATCGCGCCGTGGCCTCCGGGCCGCCGGGCTCGCGCTGCAAAGTGAAGCCCTGCGCGCAACAGGCCACGGAGAGCAGTTGCCCGGGCGCAGCTCCTTCGTGGGCTTCGAGCGTCACCGAGCCGGCGACCTGCGGCGAACGCAGGCGCAAGGTCCGCGGCGGCGCCGGCCATTTCCACATTCGCGTTTCGCCGGGCTCGAGCCAGAGCTGACCGACCACGTGCGGAGTTCCACCAGGGCCGGCCACGCAAAAGGTTTGCTCCGCGCGCGGCCGCACCGAGGGATTGACCGCAAATTTCAATTCCACCGATTTGTCGAACTGCGCGTCGAACTCGATCTGGCACACCTCGCAATGCGCGGTGCGATGCAGCTTGCGCAGCGAACTGACCGGGGTCCGCGTCGAGCGGCAATTCGGACAAAGAATTTCCCAGCTCAGATCGAGCAGGCCGCTCCGCGTGGCGTGGAGAAAGAGCGTCACCACTTCCCACTCATCGCCGGCCCACTGTCGCGCCAGGACCAGCGGACGGATGTGCGCCAACCCGACGTCCGGCGCGTCGCGCAAAAACGTCTCCAGCCGCGCGATCAACTCCGGCGGCTGTTCGCTCGCGTGGAGTTTCTCGACGCCGCTCCGGAGCGCCGGCTCGTTCACCGCGTGGGTCGGGAGTTTGGGCAGCGCCACTTCCGCTTTCCCGCCGAGATACTCTTCCACGTGGGCCACGATCCGGCGCATGTCACGATCCGCCTTCGGCCCAATGACGTTGCGGATCAGCCAGGCCGCGACCGCGTTGCGCGGTTCCATATTGGAAAAGCAGACGATCTCAGCGCCGCCCGGCGATTCGCGCAATTCCATGCCCAGCCGCACCTCGGTGAAGGGCCCGGACTCGAAGACCCGATGGACGTGATAGAAATCCGGCTCCCGCCACTCGAAGGGAAATTCCCGCCAGCGCATCTCGCCGATCGGCAGGCGGCTCCTTCCGCGCACCACGCTGCCTCCGTCGGGGCTCGCCGCGAATAGATACTCGACGGGCGGCAGCCCCATCGCGCGATTGATCCAGTCCGTCTTGCTCAAGACCGGCCACACCACCGCGGGGCGAAATGCGATGGCGTAATGTTTCTCCAGACGAATCACCCCGCCATCGTGGAGGCGCGCGCATTCCATTCAAGCCCCATGCACCGCCAATGAAGGCGCTAATTTTCGCGTGACCCTATGATCATCTGTCGGCAGACATTTCCCCCTCCTCTTCCATGAATCTTCGCGTCTCCCTTTCGATCATCGTCACACTCGCCGTCTGCCTCGATCGGGTGGTTCATGCGGAGGAGAGCGCGCCGCCGGGCATGGTTTGGATCGCAGGCGGGGAATTCGCGATGGGGACTGACGACCCGACGAAAATGAAGTGCGAAGGCACAGGCAACGATCCGATGCCGGATGCGCGGCCGATTCACCGGGTCGCCCTGGACGGTTTTTGGATGGATGCGACGGAGGTGACGAACGAGCAGTTCGAGCGCTTCGTGCAGGCGACCGGATACGTCACGATCGCCGAGCAGAAGCCGAAGGCGGAGGATTTCCCGGGTGCGCCGCCGGAGGCGCTGGTAGCGGGGTCGATCGTCTTCACGCCGACGCCGGGACCGGTGCCGCTGGATAATTTCATCGCCTGGTGGCGCTGGGAACCCGGCGCGAGCTGGCGGCATCCCGAGGGCCCGAAGAGCGATGTGAAAGGGCGGGAAAAATTTCCCGTGGTGCATGTTTCCTACGAAGATGCGGCGGCCTACGCGAAGTGGGCGGGCAAGCGGTTGCCGACCGAGGCGGAGTGGGAATTTGCGTCTCGCGGCGGGCTGGAAGGGAAACCGTTCGCGTGGGGGGACGAGTTCAAGCCGGGCGGCAAATGGATGGGGAACATTTTCCAGGGGCCATTCCCGGTGAAGGACGCGGGCACCGATGGGTTCGTCGGTGCGGCGCCGGTCGGGCAGTTTCCGGCGAATGGATTCGGCCTCCACGACATCGCGGGGAATGTCTGGGAGTGGTGCTCGGACTGGTATCGGCCCGACTACTACGAGCAACTCGCCAAGGCCGGCGTGGCGCGGAATCCGCAGGGGCCGGCGAGCAGCTTCGATCCGGCCGAGCCGGGCGTGCCGAAGCGCGTTCATCGCGGCGGCTCGTTCCTCTGCAGCGATCAATACTGCACGCGCTACATGATGGGGAGCCGGGGAAAAGGAGAGCCTTCATCCGCGGCGAATCACATTGGATTCCGCTGCGTGCGCGGGAAGTGAGGCCTGCTCAACCGACCAAATGCGGCACGCCGCAGGCGCAGGCCGCGCCGGACTTCGGCACCGCGGGGTCGTAGTTCAGATTTGGCCCGAGCCAGCGCTCGACTTCCTGCACGGTCATATCTTTGCGCAGGTGGTAGTCGAGCACCTGGTCGCGGTCGATCTTGCCGAGGCCAAAATAGCGCGCCTGCGGGTGTGCGAAGTATAGCCCGCTGACGCTGCTGCCCGGCCACATCGCGAAGGATTCGGTGATCTTGATGCCGGCGTTTTTCTCCACGTCGAGGAGCTTCCAGAGCGTGCCTTTTTCGGTGTGATCGGGGCACGCGGGGTAGCCCGCCGCGGGACGGATGCCGCGATACTTTTCCTCGATGAGTTCATCGCGCGTGAGGTTCTCGGTCTTGCCGTAGCCCCACTCCTCGCGAACGCGCTGATGCAGGCATTCGGCAAACGCCTCGGCGAGCCGGTCGGCGAGGGCTTCGGCCATGATGGCGTTGTAGTCGTCGTGCTCGGCCTGGAATTTCTCGACGAGCGCCTTGAGGCCGTGGCCGGTAGTGACGGCGAAGCCGGCGACGTAATCGCGCAGCTTCGTATCGTGCGGCGCGATAAAGTCGGCCAGCGAGCGGTTAGGTTCGCCGTCCTTTTTCAGCATCTGCTGGCGCAGGAAATGGAGCGTCATGAGTGGCACCGTGCGCGTCTCGTCGGCGTAAAGCTGCACGTCGTCGCCGTCGGAGTTTGCGGGGAAAAAGCCGTACACGGCGCGCGCCGTGAGCGCCTTCGTTGCGATGATTTCGTCGAGCAGCGCCTGGGCATCGGCGAAGAGTTTGGTCGCCTGTTCGCCGTATTTCTCGTGCGTGAGGATCGAGGGGTAAACGCCCCGCAGCTCCCATGTGTGGAAGAAGGGCGTCCAGTCGATGTACTCGCGCAGCGTGGCGAGCGGGAAGTCTTCCAGCGTCCGCACCCCGGTGAATTCCGGCTGCGCGATGTCCTCCGCCCGCCACTCGATCGGCGTGCGTTTTGCCCGCGCTTCTTCGAGAGGAATGAGTTCCTGCCGCGTGCCCGCGTGAGTCGAACGCAGCCGGTCCTGCTCTTCTCGATTGCGCGTGCCGAAGGCGGCCCGCTGCTCCTCACTGATCAAAGAACTGACCACCGGCACCGCCCGGCTGGCGTCGAGCACATGCACCACCGGCTGGCTGTAATGCTGCGCGATCTTCACCGCCGTGTGCGCCTTGCTCGTGGTCGCGCCGCCGATGAGCAGCGGGAGTTTCATCCCGGTGCGTTCCATCTCGCGGGCGACGTGGACCATCTCGTCGAGCGAAGGCGTGATCAGGCCCGAGAGGCCGATGACATCGACATTCAGCTCGCGCGCGGTGCTGAGGATTTTGTCGCACGACACCATCACTCCGAGGTCGATGACCTCGTAGTTATTACACCCGAGCACCACGCCCACGATGTTCTTGCCGATGTCATGCACGTCGCCTTTGACCGTGGCCATCAGCACCTTGCCCTGCGTGCGCACGACTCCGCCGGCCGCGATGATCGCGGCCTTTTCCGCCTCCATGTACGGCAGCAAATGCGCGACGGCTTTCTTCATCACCCGCGCAGATTTCACCACCTGCGGCAGGAACATTTTCCCCGCACCGAAGAGGTCACCGACGACGTTCATCCCGTCCATCAACGGACCTTCGATCACGCTCAGCGGCTTGTCGTACTTCAGCCGCGCTTCCTCGGTGTCTTCGGTCACGTAGGCGTCGATGCCTTTGACCAGTGAATGCGTGAGCCGCTCCTCGACGGAGAGTTTGCGCCACTCCTCGGTCGCTTTTTCCACCGGGCCGCCGGCCTTCTGCTTCATGTTTTCGCCGAAGGTGACGAGCCGCTCCGTGGCGTCGGGCCGGCGATTGAGCAGCACGTCCTCGACGAGTTCGAGCAGGTCCTTGGGAATCTCCTCGTACACTTCCAGGAGGCCCGCATTCACGATCCCCATGTCCAGCCCCGCGCGGATGGCGTGATAGAGGAACGCGGAGTGCATCGCCTCGCGCATGTGGTTGTTGCCGCGGAAGGAGAACGAAATGTTCGAGACGCCGCCGCTCACCTTCGCGCGCGGCAGGTAGGTTTTGATCCATCGGGTCGCCTCGATGAAATTGACCGCGTAGTTGTTATGCTCCTCGATGCCCGTCGAGACGGTGAGGATGTTCGGATCGAAAATGATGTCTTCCGGCGGGAAGCCGACCTTCTCCACGAGCAGGTCGTAGCTGCGTTTACAGATCTCGCATTTCCGCTCCAGCGTGTCGGCCTGCCCCTGCTCGTCGAAGGCCATGACCACCACCGCCGCGCCATAGCGCCTGACGAGCCTGCCCGCGGCGAGGAATTTCTCCTCCCCTTCCTTGAGCGAAATCGAGTTCACGATCCCCTTCCCCTGGATGCACTTCAGCCCCGCCTCGATCACGCTCCACTTCGAGCTATCGACCATCACCGGCACCTTCGCGATCTCCGGTTCGGTCATGATGTAGTTGAGATAGCGCGTCATCGCCGCCGCTCCGTCGAGCATCCCCTCATCCATGTTCACGTCGATGATCTGCGCGCCATTCTCCACCTGCTGACGCGCCACGCTCACGGCTTCCTCGTACTCCCCGGCGAGGATCAGCTTCGAGAATCTCGGCGAACCCGTTACGTTCGCCCGCTCGCCGATGTTGATGAAGTTCGTCTCCGGCGTCTGC
>JANOAZ010000123.1:0-31626 GCA_031411395.1 Chthoniobacteraceae bacterium | reverse complement strand
CGGCGCCTATCCCGGCATCGGCTCCGAGGAGCGCCACATCTCCGAGGCCATCGCGGTGAATCTTCGCGAAATGATGATCCTCGAGACGCCCATCGTCGCCGTCGTCATCGGCGAAGGCGGCAGCGGCGGCGCGCTCGGCATCGGCGTCGCCGATCGCGTGCTCATGCTGGAGAACGCGTATTACTCCGTCATCAGCCCGGAAGGGTGCGCCGCGATCCTCTGGAAACATCGCAAACACGCGCCCGAAGCCGCCGCCGCGCTGAAGCTCACCGCGCGCGACCTGCTCGATCTGGAAGTCGTCGATGAAGTGATTCCCGAGCCGCTCGGCGGCGCGCATCAAGATCACGGCGCAGCCTTGGAGAATCTGCGGGCGGCCGTCGCGCGCCATCTCGAGGAGCTGTGCGCGATCCCGCGCGAAGAGCTGCTCGCGCGGCGCTACGCGAAGTTTCGCAAAGTCGGCGAGTTTGCGGGCGACGGCGCGTAGAGCGGTTGATTGGGTGGAGCGGACATCTTGCCCGTCGTGGCGGGCGTTACCGCCGAACCTCCCTCCACTTTGGTAGCGCCGCTTCTTGCGCTCTCTACCGCCGGCCGACGAGCGCCGTCATGCGATGCGTCGCGCCGCTTGCGAGCGTGACGGCGTTTTCCGCGGCGTTGGCCGTTTCGATGCAGAGCATCCGCGGCCATTCGTCGTCGCCGAAATCGGGCATCGCGGCGGCTTTGGCGATCCAGGGATTCCAGACGACGGTGGTTTGCGATCCGGATTTTTCGATGATGATCCGGCGCTTCAAACCCGGATCGTGGATGACGCAGGTCGCGTCCGCGGCGGGGAAAACGCGATCGGTTTCCGAAACGATGCGGAGCGGTTCGGAGCCGAGTTGCTTGCTCCGGAGGCCGTCGGTCTTGTCGAGATAGCCCGCGCCTTCGAGCCCGGTGACGGAGATCTCGCGCACGTCGGAGACGGTGAAGTAGGTGTGCAACGCCTCCTCGAATTGAAACGGAGTGTCGCCGGTGTTTTCGACATCGAGCCTCATCGTGAAGTGCCTCGCGATCTCGACGCGCAGGCGGGCGGTGAACTCATGCGGCCAGAGCGGGCGGGTCGCTTCATCGCTCGTGAGGGAAAGGACCGCGGTGACCAATCCACTCTCGTCGGCGGTGAGAGAATCGACGTCCCAGCGGATGATCCGCGCAAAGCCGTGCGCCGGCGCCTCGGGCTGGCCCGCGCGCGGGCCGAACCACGGGGAGCAGATCGGAACGCCGCCCCGAATCGGCCGGCCGGGCGCGAAGTGGCTGGCGCGGCTGAGAAAGAGGACGGGCGCGGCACCTGCGGGCTGAAAGTGAGTGAGGTGCGCGCCGTCGAGGGAGAGTTCGGCTTCGGCAAGGGCGGTGGTGATGCGAAGGCGGATGAGACCGTCGGAGCATTCTCGAAAGCTGGCGATTCCGGGAATCGAAACAGGTAGTGCGCGAGACGAATTCATGCCGGTGATGCTACGACCGCACCCCTTCCGTCCAAGGAGAAAGGAACGTTCGAATTGGGTCGAATTCTGCTAGCGTGTCGGCGGCACCTTCCCATAGTCAAATCCGCGCATCCCCCTGCGAACATTCATTTTGCGAATCTCACTTCATCCCATTTCCGAAGTCACCCCCCACGCTGCGAGCGAGCGTCAAGCTCTGGCCCTGTGACGCTCGATCCCGCTCACTCAGCCGCGCGGCGTCCGGTGGTGGACCGCGTGGGAGTCACCTTGGGAATCGCGTTTTTTGCGGTGCTGATCATGGGGATCATCGCCCTTCAGCGCGTTGCACGGGAACGCTCCCGGGCCTCGAACGACGCGGAGGAATTCATCCAGATGCTGGACCGTTCCACCAATCTGGTGGCGGACGTGGCCGACATTTTTTTCGTGGCGATCAGTCCGGCGCCGAATCTCATGGAGCGGCGCCTGGAAAATGCGCGGGAGGACTTCGAGAAGAGGACTGAACAGTTGAGAGGCGATTTCCAAAAGCTGAGGACGGCTGCGGACCGGGAAGGCCTCCTCGGCGATCTCGAAGCGGTGCGCCGGCCTGTGCATGAAATGATCCGGCAACTCGGAACGCTGCCCGCACCGGACGTGAATCCGGCGGAGCAAGCGCGAATCCAGGAGCGCCTGCGGGTCTTCGAGCGCTGTTACGACGAGGCGACGGTGGCTTACCGCCGGCTCAAGGACGATGCGCTTCGCGTCGAGCACGAGCTTTTCCAGAAGCAGGAGCGGAGCGCGGCCACGTTTCTCAATCTTGAATATGCCGTCGCCGCCACGCTGCTGCTCCTGCTCCTGGGAGCGGCGGTTTATTTCCGCGAACGCGCCGGCCGCGAGCACCGCATCGTCGAGGAAAAGGAGCGGTTGCTGGCGCAGGTCCGGGAGACGGAGGAGAAATACCGGTTGATCTTCGACAACGCCGTCGAGGGGATTTTTCAGACCACGCCGGAGGGTCGCTTCATCACGGCGAATGCGGCGCTGGCAAAGATGTACGGTTACGCCTCGCCAGAGGAATTGATCGAAAAGCTGACCGATATTCCCTCGCAGATGTACGTGGAGCCGGCGCAGCGGCAGGCGCTGCTCGACGCCCTCAACGAGGCGGATGTCGTCTCGAATTACGAAGTCGAAGTGATCCGCGCCGATGGGCGGACGATCCGGGTGCGCGAAAACGTGCGGGCGGTGCGGGATACCGCCGGAGAGATCCTCTATCTCGAGGGCACGATCGAAGACATCTCCGCCCAATGGTGGAGCGAACAGCGCCTCCGGCTGCACTACGCCACCGCGCAGATCCTGAGCGAGGCGGGCTCGGTGGACGAGGCGCGTCCGAAGATCCTGGGCACGATCTGCGAGACGCTCGACTGGGACATGGGTGCGGTCTGGGATCTGGATCCGGAGACTGGCGGAATGCACTGTGTTGAAGTCTGGCACGTGCTGGAGATCGACATCACGGAGTTCGACCGGGTGAACTCCGAGGCGGTGATGCATCGTGGCGAGGGGCTCGCCGGCAAGGCCTGGGAGAGTGGCGAGCCGCAGTGGATCGTGGATCTGGCGGGCGCGGAGAATTACATCAATGCGCCGATCGCAGCCGCCTGCGGGATGTCGTCGGCCTTTGCCGTGCCGGTGCAGGTGCGCGGGGAGGTGGTCCATGTGCTGGAATTTTTCAGCCCGGAAAGCTCCGTGCCCGACCCTGAATTGCTCCAGACCCTCGGGGCGATCGCCAGCGAACTAGGGCACATGATCGAGCGCAAGCGCGGGGAAGAAGCGCTGCGGAGGAGCGAGATGCGCAAGACCGCGATCCTCGAGTCGGCGCTCGACAGCATCATTACTTTCGATCACGAGGGCCGGATCGTGGAGTTCAACCCGGCCGCCGAATCCACCTTCGGCCACGGGCAGGTCAGCGTGCTGGGTCGGGACCTGGCGGGGCTCATTTTCCCGGACCTGCCGCTCGCCGGCGAGCCGCGCGGGCAGGCCCTATTCGAGGCCGCGCAGCTCGGCGCGACCGGCCATCGCCGCGAACTCCTGACCCGCCGCGCGGATGGCAGCGAGTGCCCGGTGGAGCTGACGGTGAGCCGGATCACGATCGATGACCGGCCGATGTTCACCGCCTACCTGCGCGACATCACCGAGCGCAAGATGGCGGAACGGCTCTCCTCCGAACTCGCGCTCGTGGTGGCCAACTCCAATGACGCCATCATCGCCTGCACCATCGAGGGTGCGATCCGAAGCTGGAATCTCGGCGCGGAGCGGATCTTCGGATATTCCGCGGAGGAAGTGATCGGCCGCCCGCTGCACTTGCTCATTCCGCCGGATCGGCTCGATGAATTCCCGCAGACGCTGACCGCGGTGAAACGCGGCGACAGCCTCGCCAACTACGAGACGATCCGCATGCGCAAGGATGCGCGGAAGATCAGCGTCTCGCTCACCGATTCGCCGATCCGCGGCGAGGCTGGCCGGATCATCGGCCTCTCCTCGATCGCGCGCGACATCACCGAGCGCAAGCGCCTCGAGGAGGATCTGCTCCAGTCGCAGAAGATGGACGCAGTCGGCCGGCTCGCGGGGGGAATCGCGCATGATTTCAACAACATCCTCACCGCGATCCTCGGCTACAGCGATCTGATCATCGGCCAGATCGACGAACGCCAGTGGATGTACAAACACCTCACGGAAATCCGCAAAGCCGCGGACTTCGCGGCGTCGCTCACTCACCAGTTGCTCGCCTTTAGCCGGCGGCAGCCGCTCATCCTGCGGGTCGTCCACATCGATGACACGGTGCGCAATATGGAGAAAATGCTGCGGCGCGTGATCGGCGAGCACATTCAGATCGTGACCGAATTCCACGCCGCGGTGGGAAGGCTCAAGGCCGATCCGGGCCAGCTCGAACAGGTCCTCCTGAATCTCTGCGTGAACGCGCGCGACGCGATGCCGAAAGGCGGGACTCTCACCATCACCACGCAGGACGTGACGTATTTCCTCGATGAACTTTTCTCCGGGAACGAAATGCCCGCGGGCGAGTATGTGAAGCTGACGGTGGCCGACACGGGCACGGGAATGACGCCCGAGGTGCGCAAGCACATCTTCGAGCCGTTCTTTACCACCAAGGAAAAAGGGCAGGGGACCGGCCTCGGTCTCGCGACGTGCTACGGGATCGTGAAACAGACCGGCGGTTACATCACGGTGGACAGCACGCTCGATGTGGGGAGCACCTTTTCGATCTACCTGCCGCGGGTCGAGGAGAGCGGCGAGAAGGCGAGCATCCGCACCGAAGTCGGCCAGCTCCCGACGGGCAACGAGACGATCCTCTACGTCGAGGATGAAGTGACCGTGCGCAGCCTGACCGCGCACGTGCTGCGCCGGCTGGGCTACGATGTCCTCGAGGCGGGCGACGGCAAGGAGGCGCGCGACCTGGTGGAAAGCAATAGCGGCCGGGACATCGCGCTGCTTTTTTCTGACGTGGTCCTGCCGGATGCGGGGGGCAGCGAACTGGCCGCGTGGTTCAAGAAGCAGAACAGGAACACGAGGATTCTCTTCACCTCCGGCTACGTGGATGAGAGCATTCTTCGGCGCCATGGACTCCTGCCCGGGACACCCTTTCTCCAGAAACCCTTCACGCCCTCCGATCTTGCGCGGAAGGTGCGGGAGGTCATCGACGAGAACGGAGGATGAACGGGCGCGGACGGGCCGCGTCAAAAGGAGTGGCTTGTGAATGATGCCGCGACAACCCCCGCGCCGATCCGTGTCCTCATCGTCGAGGATGACGAGGATGACGATCTCTTGATCCGCGAGATGCTCGCGGAGGCGCCGGTGGGTTTTGAGATCGAGCGGGTCGCGCGCCTCGAGGCGGCGCTGGAGCGCATGGGCGGCGATCGCATCGATGTGGTGCTCGCCGACCTGACGCTGCCGGACAGCCACGGCATCGCGACCTTCCGCCGGCTTTACCGCCACCCGTCGCGGGCACCCATCCTCGTGCTCAGCGGGATCGACGATGAAGCGCTGGCTCTTCGCACAGTCGAGGAAGGTGCGCAGGATTATCTGGTCAAGGGCGAGTTCGATTCGGCGCTGCTGGTCCGCTCGATCCGCTATGCGATCAAGCGCGCGGCGGCGGAGACGGCGCTCCAGGACGAGCGCAATTTGCTCCGGAGCGTGATCGACAACGTGCCGGATTCGATCTTCGTGAAGGACGCCGAAGGCCGGTATCTGCTGGGGAACACGGCGCACGCCCAGCAACTCGGGATCGAGTCGCCGGAGGAGATCGTCGGCCACACGTCGTTCGATTATTTTGCGCCCGAAGTCGCGCGCGGTTTTGCCGCGGACGATGAGCGGGTGCTGACCACCGGCACCGCGATCGTGAACCGGCACGAATTTGTCGGCGAAGGGCGGGGCAGCTTGAAATGGCTCTCGACCACAAAGGTGCCGCTGCGCGATGCGCAGGGGCATATCATCGGGATCGTCGGAGTCGGCCGGGACATCACCGCGCGGAAACTGGCCGAGGAAAAACTCGCGAGCTACGCGGAGGAGTTGCGCGGGAAAAATGCCGAGATCGAGGATGACCTGCAACTGGCGCGCGAGGTCCAGCAGGCGTTTTTGCCGCAGCAGTTCCCGACCTTCCCACCGACCGCGAGTCCGGAGGCGAGTGCGGTTCGTTTCGTCAGCCGATACCTGCCGACGATGACGCTGGGCGGCGACTTCTTTCACGTCCTCCGGCTTTCCGATACGCGGGTCGGCATCTTCATTTGCGATGCGATGGGACATGGCGTGCAGGCGGCTCTGGTCACCGCGATTCAGCGGACGCTCGTCGAGGAGTTGCACGCCTTGGCGGACCGGCCGGGAGTGTTCCTCACCCAGATGAATGCCTCGCTGCTCTCGATTCTCCGGCGCACAAAGAGCCCGCTTTTTGCCTCCGCGTTTTACCTCGTGGCGGATCTCGCGGCGGGCGCGCTCAGCTATGCCAATGCCGGGCATCCGCGCGCACTCCACCTGCACCGCGACACCGGCCGCATCGAGGCGCTCGCGCACGGCAAGCCCGGGCCGGTGCTCGGGGTTTTCGAAGACAGCGTTTACACCACCTACGAAGCGGCGCTCGCTCCGCACGATTTGGTCATCCTTTTCACCGACGGCTTGTACGAAGTGGAGAATTCGCAGGGCGAGCTATTCGACTTCGAGCTGCTCCGCGAGGTCCTGCAAGCGCGCGTCCAGCTCCCGGCCGAGGAGCTGTTCGACGAGATGCTGGTCGAAGTGCGGCGTTTCTCCGCGACCGGCGGCTTCGACGACGATGTCTGCCTCGTCGGGATGGAAGTCCGGCGGCTGCTGGATGCCGCATGAAAACGCGGAAGGCGAAAAATGGCGCGGCGCCTTTCGCCTCAAGACATTGGTGGCATTTCGGCGTAGATCCTGCGATGAAGCAGGCAATGATCGATATCTTGACGGAGGACCGTCAATGCCATGACTGACCGCGCCCCGCTCCGTATCCTCATCGTGGAAGATTCCGAAGAGCAGGTGCTCTTTCTCAAGCAGCTTTTTGCCGCCGCGCCCGAGGCGTTTGCGATCGAAGTTGCCGGCTCCTTGAGGGAAGGCCTCACGCGCCTGAGCACCTTCGATTTCGATGTGGTCCTGCTCGATCTTTCGCTGCCGGACAGCGACGGCCTTGAAACTTTCGCACGGGTGATCGAGGTGGCTCCGGAGCTGCCCGTGGTGGTGATGAGCGGTCTTCAGGATATCGCGCTCGCGCTGGAGACCGTGCAGCGCGGCGCCCAGGACTACCTCGTCAAAGGACGGGTCGATAACAATCTGCTCACCCGCTCGATCCAGTACGCCGTCGAACGCAAGCGCGTGCAGCTCCAGCTCCGGCGGGCAAATGAACTGCTCGAACGGCGGGTGCGGGAACGCACCGAGGCGCTTCAGGAGGCGAATGCGCGGCTCCAGCAGGAAGTGGCCGAGCGGCGCAAGGCCGAGGAAGCGGTGATCGAGAGCAACAACCAGCTCGCTGCGGCCCTCGCCCGCCTCAAGGAGACGCAGGATGAGATCATCCAGCGCGAACGGATGCATGCGCTCGGACGCATGGCCAATGGCATCGCCCACGATTTTAACAACGCGCTCGCGCCGATCATCGGCTTCAGCGAACTGATGCTCATGAGGCCGGAGACGCTGCAGGATTCGATGCGCGCGCGGGGTTACCTGGAAATGATCCACAACTCGGCGAAGGAAAGCGCCGTCATCGTCTCCCGGCTCCGCGAATTCTACCGCTCGCACGACGAGGGCGAGATCTTCATGCCCGTGGTGATCAACGATCTCGTGCTCCAGGTCATCTCGCTCACCCAGCCGCGATGGAAGGATCAGGCACTGGCGGCGGGCGTGACCATCGATGTGCGCACCGAGATGAGCAGCGTGCCCACCGTCCCCGGCAACGAATCCGAACTGCGGGAGGCGCTCGCCAATGTGGTCTTCAACGCCATCGACGCCATCCCGAGGCGCGGCACCATCACCCTTCGCACCGAGGTGCAGGGGCGCTGGCTCGTCATCACTGTGACTGACGATGGCGTGGGCATGAGTGACGATGTACGGGCTCGCTGCCTGGAGCCATTTTTCAGCACCAAGCAGAGTGAAGGCACCGGCCTCGGCCTCGGGAGCGTCTATGGCATCGTGCGCCGCCCCGGGGGCGAGATCGACATCCCGCGCGCGCCGGGCCGCGGCACGGCCGTCTCCATTTCCCTCCCGCTCGAGCGCAAGGCAAAGGCCCCGGAGGCGCCGAAGCCGCCGCGAGCGGTGCGCGCCGCGCTGCGCATCCTCGTCGTCGAGGATGAACCGCTCGTGCGCGAGGTCCTCGGCGTCTATCTCCAGGAAGATGCGCACGATGTCGTGCTCGCGGTCAACGGGCGGGTCGGGCTCGAGAAATTCAGAACCGAAGGCCCCTTCGACCTCGTTATGACTGATCGCGCGATGCCCGAAATGAATGGCGATCAACTCGCGGAGGAGATCAAGCAACTGAATCCAAGGCAGCCCATCATCCTGCTCACGGGTTTCGGCGATCTGATGAATGGCGCCGGCGAACAGCCGTCCGGCGTCGATCTCGTGGTGAGCAAGCCCTTCACCCTCGCGGCGCTCCGCTCCGCGATGTCGAAGGTGACGGAAGAAATGCCCAAGGGCTGAAGAAAGGGCGAAGGGCGAAGGGTGAAAAATGGAACCCGTGGCACCAGCCGCCGATCTGTCTTTCGCCCTTCGCCCTTCGCCTTTAGCTTTTGCTTCATGCCCGATCCGATCCGCGTCCTCCTCATCGAGGACGATGCAGAATATCTCGAACTCCTGCGCGAACTCGTGGAATGCGCGGGTGCATCGCACTTCCGCGTGACGGCCACCGCCGGCGACCTCGCGAGCGGCATCGAGTGCATCCGCACCGGCGTCGCGGATGTCGTGCTCCTCGATCTGAATCTCCCCGATTCCCGGGAACTGCCGACCTTCACCCGGGCGCACGCCGCGGCGCCGGAGGTGCCCATCATCATCCTCAGCGGGATCGACGACGAGGAACTGGCCGCGGAGGCCGTGCATCTCGGCGCCCAGGATTACCTCGTCAAGAGCCGCACCGATGTCCATCTCCTGCAACGCGCGCTGCGTTATGCCGTCGAACGTTCCCGCAGCGAAGCGCAACTCGGTCGCGAGCGCGACATGCTGGATACGCTCCTCGATAACATCCCGGATCGCATCTACTTCAAGGACCGCGAAAGCCGCTTCGTGCGGATCAACGATGCTTTGATCAAACTTTTCAATTTGCCCAGCCCCGAGGATGCCATTGGCAAGACCGACGCCGATTTCTACGGTCCGGACCACGCCCGGGACGCGCGCGAGGACGAGCGTCGATTGATGGAAACGGGCGAGCCCGTGGTCAAT
Source organism: Chthoniobacteraceae bacterium (assembly GCA_031411395.1). Lineage (GTDB taxonomy): Bacteria > Verrucomicrobiota > Verrucomicrobiia > Chthoniobacterales > Chthoniobacteraceae > Chthoniobacter. Next base: position 22,240 of record JANOAZ010000123.1, on the reverse strand, counting down.
AAAATAGAGTCTGAAACGATGCAGGACGGCAGGCGCGCCTGGTCGCTCACCACCAAGCTCCCGCTTCGCGACCGCAAGGGGCAGGTCATCGGCACGTGCGGCATCTCCCGCGAGATCACCGCGATGAAGGAGATGGAGGAGCAACTCGCCGCCGAGCGCAACCTGCTCCGAAGCGTGATCGACAACCTGCCCGACGCCATCTTTCTCAAGGACACCGAAGGGCGTTACCTGCTGGATAATGTCGCGCACTATCGCAGCCTCGGCGCGAGTGATGCCGAGGAAGTCCGGGGGCGCACGGTGTTCGACTTTTTTCCGGACGACGTCGCGCAGCACTTTCACGAGGATGACCTCGCCGTGATGCGCCTCGGCGAAACCCTGACAAACCGCGAGGAGCGCGTGCCAAATGTGTACGGCAAGCCGCGCTGGTTGCTCACCACGAAGATTCCCTGGCGCAATGAAGACGGTGAGGTTCTCGGTGTGCTCTGCATCTCGCGCGACATCAGCGAGCAAAAGGAATCGGCGGAACAACTGCGGCTCGCCTACGCCGAACTCGCCTACAGTCGGGAGGAGGTCCTGGTGGCCATGGGCAAGCTTCAGCGCTCCCATCAGGAGTTGCGCGATGTGCAGCTCCAGCTCATCGAGGCGGAGAAGATGAAATCCATCGGACGCCTCGCCGCTGGCATCGCGCACGAGGTCAAGAACCCGCTCGCGATCATCAAGATGGGCATCGAGTTCCTTTCCCAATCCGCTCCGGCCGATGAAACCGCCGGTTTGATCGTGAAGGAAATGGCGGACGCGGTGCAGCGCGCGGACGACGTGATCCGCGGCCTGCTGGACTTCTCGGCGCCGAAGAAAATCGACGTCAAACACGAGGATCTGAATCTGGTGCTCGACCAGACGCTCAAATTCGTGCGTGGCGAGATGAAGCCCGGGGTGCGGGTCGTTCGCGAGTTCCAGGCGAAGCTGCCCCAGATCGCGCTCGATGCACCCAAGATGAGCCAGGTCTTCGTCAATCTCTTCATCAACGCCCTCCACTCCATGGGGGAACATGGCACCCTCTCGGTGCGCACCTACAGCAAGCAACTCACCGGTGTGGGCGCGAACATCGGCGGCAGCCGGAGCGAGTCCTTCCGGGTCGGAAGCACGCTCGTCGTGGTCGAGATCGACGACACCGGACACGGCATCCCCGAGGACATGCTGGCGAAGATTTTTGAACCCTTCTTTACCACCAAACCCACGGGCGTCGGAACGGGTCTCGGTCTCGCCGTCGTAAAGACCATTGTCGATCTGCATGGCGCCACGATCGACGTGCGTAATCTCCACGAGGGCGGGGTGAGGGTGACGATTATGTTTCAAGTTTGACCCGTTCGGGCTAAAGTTCCCCCACAGAATTTCCCGACATGGAACCAACAAAAAAACGCATCTTCATCGTGGACGACGAGTCCGGGTTCACGCGGCTCCTCAAGCTCACCCTCGAGCGGACGGGCCGATACTCCGTGCGCGAGGAAAACGACGGCACTGTCGCCTGGCTGGCCGCGCGCGACTTCAAGCCCGACCTCATCTTCCTCGACATCGTGATGCCGAAGATCGATGGCGGCGACGTCGCCCAGCAAATCCGCAGCGACCCAGCTCTCGCGAAGGTGCCGATCATCTTCCTCACCGCCATCGTTTCCGCTCGCGAGACCGCCCGGGAAATTGGGGGTTTCCCTTTCCTGGCCAAGCCCGTCAGCCTCGAGGCGATCACGGCCTGCATCGAAGAGCACCTCGGGCCGGCGAAGTAGGGACGTTCCCGCGGTGAACGCGCGCGGGTTTCGAGATTGCGCCGCGTTCGGGCTGCGGCAGAATCGCCGGGCCATGCCTCCGCTCCCCCGCCGTCAGTTCCTCCGTATCGGTGCCTTCTCGCTTTTCGCCGCGCCTCTGGCGCGCGCCATCGAGCCTTTCGTCCGTGGCGGCACGCCCCGGCTCCAGCTCGGCCTCGCGGCGTATTCATTTCGCGAATCCTTCAAGGACCAGAAGGGCAAACCGACCAATCCGGCTGGCAAGCTCGATATCCTCGGCTTCATCGACTACTGCGCGGACCACGGTTGCCCGGGCGCGGAGTTGACGAGTTACTTTTTCCCCAAAGACGTGGACGCGGCCTATCTGCTGAAGGTCCGGCGTCATGCGTTCCTCCGCGGGGTGGCGATCACCGGGACATCGGTCGGAAATAACTTCGCGCTGCCGGCGGGTCCGGAGCGCGACCAGCAGATCGCCGACGTAAAGAAGTGGATCGATTACGCGGCGATCATGGGCGCGCCGCACATTCGCATTTTCGCCGGCGCGGCAAAGGGGATCAGCGACGCGGATGCGCGGGCGATGTGCATTTCGGCGATCGAGGAGTGCTGCGCGTATGCGGGTGCGAAGGGCATTTTCCTCGGCCTGGAAAATCACGGCGGCATCGTGGCGAAGGTGGAAGGCATGCTCGAAATCATCAAGGCGGTGAAGAGCCCGTGGTTCGGCGTGAATTTGGATACGGGGAATTTTCATTCGAAGGATCCGTATGCGGATCTGGCCCGGATCGCACCGTACGCGGTGAACGTGCAGGTGAAGGCGGAGATTCAGCGCGAGGGATCGAAGGAACACGAACTCGCGGATCTGCCGAGGCTCGTGAATATCCTCCGCGATGCGAACTACCAGGGCTGGGTGACCCTGGAGTACGAGGCAAAGGAAGACGCATGGACGGCGGTTCCGCGCTGGCTCGGGGAACTCGGCGGCTTGCTCGGGAATGCGCCGAAATCAGCCGGCGCGGCGTGGACGCCGATCTTCGATGGCAGGACGATGGAAGGCTGGAAGTTTCCAAATTTCAGCGGGCAGGGGGAAGTGCTCGTCAAAGAGGGACGGATGATCCTCGGCCAGGGGAACGACATCACCGGTGTGAACTACGCGAAGGAAACGCCCCGGATGAATTACGAGATCTCGCTGGAAGCGATGCGCGTGGTGGGCAGCGACTTCTTTTGCGGACTGACCTTTCCGTACGGCGCGGAGTCCTGCACTTTCATTCTCGGCGGCTGGGGCGGCGGCATCGTGGGCCTATCGAGCATCAATGGCGACGATGCCTCGGAGAACGAAACGATGCAGGCGATGAAGTTCGACAACAACCGCTGGTACAAAGTCCGGGTGCGAGTGACCCCGGAAAAAATCGAGGGCTGGATCGACGGCGAACAGATGCTGAACCTCGTCACGGATGGGAAGAAAATCAGCATGCGCCCCGGGGAAATCGAGCTCTCCGCGCCATTTGGCATCGCGGCGTTTCGGACGGAGGCGGCGCTGCGCGAGATCAAGCTGCGCCGGTTGTGAAACGAACGGTGGAGTCACGCGGAGTCCGCGGATTCAAGCTGGAGGGACACGCTCCGTCGTGTCCGAGGATCCACGGACGCGACGGAGCGCGTCCCTCCAGCGGTGACTCCGCGTTAATCCGCGTCATCCGCGGCTTCCTTTCCGCTGCGGCGGCCTTTGCCATCACCGTTCCGACCGCATCGGCATGGGATGCGGCCGGGCACATGCTGGTAGGCCAGATCGCGTGGGAGCACACGAGGCCTGCAGCGCGGGAGAAGGTGAGCGCACTGGTCGCCACCCTCGAGAACGCCTTCAACGACGGACAGTCCTACAACTTCATCACCGCGAGTTGCTGGATGGACGACATGCGCTCGAAGAAGGGTTACGCGTGGTCGAAGTGGCATTACGTCGATCTGCCCTACACGCCGAGCGGCGCGCCGTGCGTGATCCCGGCCGAGGGCCCGCACGTGGTCTGGGCGATCGAGAAAAATCTCCAGACCCTGCGCGATCCTGCCGCGTCGGCAGCGCAGGCTGCCGAAGCCGTGGGAATGCTGATGCATTTCGTGGGTGACCTTCACCAGCCGCTGCATGCGACGGACTGGAATGACCGCGGAGGCAATGGCTACCTGATTCACGGTGTTCCCTTCACCGATCTTTTCCCCGGCACGGTCGCAAATCTTCACGCGTTTTGGGACAAAGCGTTTCGCTTTGATGGCCGGGACGGCGCGATCGTGCAACTCTGGCAGAGCCCTCCGATCGCCGGCAGACCGAAGGCCGCGGGTGAAGGGGTGATTGCCGAAGTGGCGGCGAAGATCATCGCGGCGTTCCCGGCGGAATCGATCGCCGAACTGGCGCGTCCCGCGGTCGCGGCACAATGGGCCGGTGAGTCGCATGGGATCGGTTGCCTCGCCGCGTATCCGCCCGGGCCGCATCCCGGCAATCACGAAGTGGTCGCGCTGGCGCCGGAGTTTGTGCATCGCGCGGGCCAGGTGGCGCAATTGCGCGTCGCCATCGCGGGCTATCGGCTGGCGCGTTTGCTCAACGAATTGTTTGCTCCCGAGGCGGTTCCACGGTGAACGGGAACGGGCGCGTGTCGTTCCTCGATGTCTGAAAAAACCCGGCTCGACCAACTGCTCGTCGCCCGCGGACTTTTCGAGAGCCGCGAGAAGGCGCAGCGTGCGATCATGACCGGCGAGGTGACGGTCGGTGAACGCATCGTGGACAAGGCCGGCACCCGCGTCGCCGCCGATGCGATCATCGCCGTAAAGGCGGGCGAGCGCTACGTCGGCCGCGGCGGTCTCAAGCTCGAAGCGGCGCTCGCGCACTTCGCCATCGATCCGCGCGGCGCCACCTGTCTCGACATTGGCGCGTCCACCGGCGGCTTCACCGATTGCCTGCTCCAGCACGGCGCGGCCAAAGTGTGGGCGATCGATGTGGGTCATTCGCAGCTCGATTGGAAAATCCGCAGCGACCCCCGCGTGGTGGTGCGCGAAAAGCTCAACGCGCGTCATCTCAGTCGCGACGACATTTCCGACCCCATCGATCTCTGCGTCATCGATGTCTCCTTCATCTCCCTGAGTTTGATCTTGCCTCCCGCCGCAGCCTTGCTGAGCAATGGCGCCGTGCTCGTCCCGTTGATCAAGCCGCAGTTTGAACTCCGTAAAGAGCAGGTCGGAAAGGGTGGCGTGGTGCGGGACTCGGCGCTGCACGCGGAGGCGGTGGAAAAGATCCGCGCCCTCGTCGCCACCTTGCCACGGCTCCGCTGGGAAGGGTTGATTCCCTCCCCGATCCGCGGCGGCGAAGGCAACCAGGAATTTCTCGCATGTCTCCGCGCCACATCGGCCTGATCGCCAACGATGCCAAGGCTGACGCAGGCGCCCTCGTCACCGAAATCGCGAGCGCGCTCGATCGACACCAAATTCCTTTCACCCTTGAGGCGCGCACGGCGGGTCTGATCGGCCGGGAATCTGCGGCCACGCCGGCGGACCTCGCGAGCCAGTGCGACCTGCTCGTCGTGCTCGGTGGCGATGGCACCATGCTCCGCGTGATGCATCAGCTTGATCACGAATTGCCGCCGCTCCTCGGCATCAATCTCGGCACGCTGGGTTTCCTGACTTGCGTCAGCTCCCGGGATTGGGAAAGGGCGGTGGAGGCGATCGCCGCGGGAAATTTCCAACTCAGCAAACGCTCGCTTCTCGACGTGGAGGTGCGACGCGGCGCCCAGGTCCTGCACCAGCGCCGTGCGCTGAACGATGCGGTGGTGACGCGAGGCGAACTTTCCCGATTGATTCGGCTCAATGTCTTCGTCGATCGCGCCATGCTCAGCGAATACAACGCCGACGGACTGATCGTCGCGACGCCGACCGGATCGACTGCCTACTCGCTCAGCGCGGGCGGTCCTGTCCTCACACCGGACAGCGGCGCCTTCGTCATTACCCCCGTCTGCCCGCATGTGCTCACCATGCGGCCGGTCATGGTCAGCGATCGTTCCTTGATCGAGGTGATTCCCTCCGCGGGATACGACGACGTTTTCCTGACTCTCGACGGCCAGGATCACCTCCGGGTCAGTGCCGAGGATCGCGTGCGCATCACCAAGGCGCCGCAGACCCTGACGCTCGCGCTCCTGCCGGGCATGTCCTTTTTCGAAGTGCTCCGGCACAAGCTGAAGTGGAGCGGCAGCGCCGTATGACCACCATCGCCGACATCCTGCGACCCGAGCACGTCGCGCTCGACGTGCGCGGTCAGACGCCCGAGGCGGCGATCGGAGAAGTCTCTGCGCTGCTTCGCACCGATGAGCGGGTGCTCGACTGGGATGCCGTGCTCGCCGGCTTTTTCAAAGTGGCGCCCTGCCTGCCCGCGGCGCCGCAGTTTGCGATCTGCATTCCGCACACCCGCACGGAGCAGGTCACGTCGCTGGTGATGAGCGTGGGACGATCGATGCAGGGGATTGTCTTTCCGGGATGCGCGGCCCCAGTGCGTTACCTTTTCTGCATCGGCGTGCAAATCGCGCTCGCGGCGGATTATCTGCGGATCGTCGGTCTGCTCGCGCGGATCGTGAAAGATCCGGTGTCCGAGGAGCGGTTGCGCAACGCCACGAGCGGGCTGGCCTTTGTGCAGGCGCTCTCGCGGTTGGAGGCGAAGGTGTAGGAAGTAGTTTCCGGATCATCGGAGCCATCCCTGGAGGGACGCGCTTTGTCGCGTCCGAGATCCGAACATGGCGGCCAGCTCGCTCCCGAAGATCCCCGGACGCTCCATTCGCTTGTCAGCTCAGCCCGGCAGCGAATCATCGAGCGCCGCGAGCAACTCGGCGATCGTCTCCTTCGTCTCATCGCCCATGTTGGAGAGGCGGAAGGTGAGGCCTTTGATCTTCCCGTAGCCGCCATCGATGATGAAGCCGTGGTTGTCCTTGAGATTTTTGAGCAAGGCGGCGACGTCGATGCCGCGGTTGTTCGCCACGCAGGTGAGCGATTTCGAGCGATAGCCCTCGGGCGCGAAGAATTCGAAACCGTGGCGGCGCACCCAGTCGTGAACCATGTCGTTGAGCTCCGCGTGGCGTGCGTGGCGGGCGGCGACACCTTCGGTGAAGATGTCATCGAGCTTCGATTGCAGTGCGTAGATGTGCGGGAGCGAGGGTGTGGACGGAGTCATGTCCTGCTCCTGGTTCTTTTTGAACTCGATGAAATCGAAGTAGTAGCCGCGGCCCTTCACCGTCTCCGCGCGCGCAAACGCTTTCGCGCTGGCGCTGAAAAGCGCGAGTCCCGGCGGCATCGCCAGCGCCTTTTGCGAACCGGTGAGCAGCACATCGATGCCGAGTTCATCCATCGGCAGCGGCAGCACGCTGAACGAAGACACACTATCCACGATGAGCAGCGCCTCGGGAAAGTCGCGCATCACTTCCGCGATCTCCTCGATCGGTGACATCACGCCGGTCGAGGTTTCATTGTGAATGAGAGTCACCGCGTCGAAGCCGCCTTCCTGAAGTTTCGCGCGGATCTGCTCGCCGCGGATCGGCTGGCCCCATTCCACTTGCAAGGCCACCGCTTCCTTCCCGCACTTTTTCGACACGTCGAACCATTTGTCCGAAAACGCCCCGCACATGCAATTCAGCACCTTCCCGTTTCCGACGAGATTGCGGATCGCACCTTCCATCACGCCCCAGGCGGAGGAGGTGGAAAGGAAGACCGGCTGCTTCGTCTGGAACAACTCCTGAAGCCGCGGATGGATCGAGGCGTAGAGTTTTTTGAACTCGCCGCTGCGATGGCCGATCATCGGCTGGCACAGCGCAGCGAACGTTTTTGCGGAGACCTGAACGGGACCGGGGATGAAGAGCTTGAAGGGCATTTTGAATTTTGGATTTTGAATTTCGGATTGGGAGCGCGACCGCGAGCTGAGCGGGGAGGCGGAGGTATAATCCAAAATGCAAAATGCAAAATGCAAAATCCGCCCCGCTCATTCCCAAATGAAATGCTTGAGCCGCAAATCCTTCGCGCGCTCCTTGGCGTCGGCGGCGCGGGGGCCTTCGAGGCGGGCCATTTTATCGTAGATGCCGATCGCGGATTTCCAGTTGGCCTGCTGTTCGAAAAGCGCTGCGAGATCGAACCCCGCCTTGTAGTACCAGAAGAATTCGCGCGGTGCGGAGCGGTCCTGGTCCAGCACGTCGTAGAGCGCGGTGAGGGCTTCGGGCTGGCGGTTGAGGAGGACGAGCGCGTCGGCTTTCTTGTAAAGCGCCTGATTCCGCCAGGCGGGCGGCACATCGGGGAGACCCGCGAGTTGCTCGAAGACGGCGAGCGCTCCGGCGAGTTGGGTCGGATCCTTTCGCCCCAGCACGAGCAAGTTTTCCCCTTTGCCGGCGAGCGCGGCGTAACGGAGCTCCGGTTCAGGGGGCGGCGTCGCAGACAGGATGTCGTCGTAAAGGATCACGGCTTCGCCTTCCTTGCCGAGCTTGGCCTGGACGATTGCTTGCTGCTGGCGCGCGTAGAGCTTCAGCGGGCCGTCGCGTTTTACCACGTTGTCGAAGAGCTTCAGGGCGCGCCCGATCGAGTCCGTGCTGATGGATTGCATGGCCGATTGCCCTGCGAGGAAGAGCGCCGTCTCGGCGTATCCGCCGGTGGGCGCTTCCTGAGCGAGAGTGGCGAATTGCGTTTCCGCTCCCGCGAAATTGCCGGCGTGAAAATACACCTGCCCGAGTTTCATCCGCACCTCCGACAGGAGTGCCGATTTGGGATGCTCGCGAATGAATGCGGTGGCCCGCTCGATCACCTTGTCCGTGCTGGCCGGGGTTTCCGCCTCGGCAAGGAACACGCGGAGATACTCCGCGTGTTCGGCGGAGGCGGGCTCCGCGGGTGAGGTGTTCGCGACTTGGAGGTAGCGGGCGGCGTCGGCGGATTTTCCTTTCTGGAAAGCCAGCTCCGCGAGGGCGAGGCGCGCTTCCGCCTGGCGGGTCGAGAAGGGGAAATGACTGAGGAAAAGTTGCAGCGTTTCCTCAGCGCGCGGCTCGTTCTGCCGGGCTTGGGCGAGACCTTCCTCGATGATCAGGTCGTCGCGCAAATGGCTCTCCGGCGAGTTGGTGGTCAGGGTCCGATACTCGGCGAGAAAACGGTCGTAGTTTCCCTGGTGGAGGGCAGCGAGTGCGGCGTTGAAGATGGCGTTGTCCCGCAGCTTCGGGGCGTGCGTTGCCGCGCGCTGGAATTCATTAGTGGCGAGCAAAAACTGCCGCTGCTCGAAGAGGACCAACCCGCGGCGCAGTTCGATTTCACCTCGTTGCGCTTCGTCGCGGACCGCGCGTTCCGCGGCATCGAGCGCTTTCACGGCGCCTTCGAGATCGCGTTTCTCGAGCAGCAGATCCGCCTGCATCAGATGCGCGAAGGGGATGAGCGGGTGGGTGGGGAATTTTTCGACGAACCCAGCGAGGGACCACGTCGCCTTGTCCGTCTTCTTCGCGCGCATCTGCATGCGCGCGACGTAATAGCGGGCGAGCGCGGCACAGCGCGGAGGCTGCTTCGCGGCCCATTTTTGCAGTTCGCTTTCGCCGGGATTTTTCTGCCGTGCGTAGATCTGATCGAGTCGCCGGAAGACGACTTCGAGCCACGGGCTTTCGGGGTAGCGCCAGATGAATGTCTCGAGCGGTTTGTCCGCCGAGTCGTAGTCGCGGGTGATCGCCCGAGCCTCGCCGGCCCCGAGGGTGGCGGCGGCGAGCAAGCCGTCGGTCACGTCGCGCGGTTCGGTCGTGATCGCTTCGAAGATGGCGAGCGCCGAAGCAGCGTCGCCCTCGGCGAGGAGGACGCGGCCGGTGACGTAACGCTTCCACTTTTCATCCCCCGGTTCCGTGGGCGCGAGCGTGTCAAGCAAGGCTCGCGCTTGCTTCAGTTTTTGAAGTTCCACGTAGAGTCCCGCGAGCCGTAGCTGTGCGGTGATTTTTTGGGGCGAGTCGCGGACGACGCTCTCCAGCACCGCGACGGCCTCGGGAGTGCGGCCCAGGGCCTGGAGGCTTTCCGCCTCGCCGAGGCGCGCAGCCGGAGGGGCATTCGGTTCGCGTCCGGCGGCTTGGAATTTCGGCAGCGCCTTGCTCCAGCGTCCGGCTGCGGCGAGCGCGTTTGCTTCCAGCAGGCGTGCCGCGGGATCGCTGGCGACGAGGGGCGCGATCGTGGCGAGGGCGTTGTCGTACTGCCCGGCGGCGATCTGCGCGTCTGCGAGCAGGGTGATCGCGCCGGGGCGCTCGGTGGGGGAAAGTTCGCCGCTCGCGAGGAGCGTGCGCAGCTTTTGGATCGCGATCTGCGGAGCGGATTCGGCGAGGGCGCGGCGCGCGGAGGTGAGCAGGGCGTGCTCTTCAGCGATCGACGTGGCCGCGAAAAGGACGAGGAACGTCCAGGAGCAAATGTGCGCCCTCATAACATTCGCCGGAGATACTGCCCGGTGTGGCTTAGCGCGACTTCCGCGATCCGTTCTGGCGGACCTTCGGCCACGATCTGGCCGCCGCCCGAGCCGCCTTCCGGGCCGAGATCCAGGACCCAGTCGGCGCATTTAATGACTTCGAGATTGTGTTCGATGATGATCAGGGTGTTGCCGGAATCCCGCAGCTTGAGGAGGACTTCGAGGAGCTTGTGGATGTCGGCGAAATGCAGGCCCGTGGTTGGTTCGTCGAGAATGTAAACGGTGCGGCCGGTGGCCTTTTTCGCCAGCTCGGCGGCGAGCTTGATGCGCTGGGCTTCGCCGCCGCTGAGGGTGGTTCCATTCTGGCCGAGGTGGACATAGCCGAGCCCCACGTCTTCGAGCGCGAGCAGCTTGTCGGAGATCTGCGGCACATTGCGGAAAAAACGGGCGGCTTCATCGACGGTGAGGTCGAGCACGTCGGCGATGTTTTTGCCCTTGTAGGTGATTTCGAGAGTCTCGCGGTTGTAGCGCCGGCCTCGGCAGACTTCGCATTCCACATAGACGTCGGCGAGGAAGTGCATCTCGATCTTTTTCACCCCGTCGCCTTCGCACGTTTCGCAGCGGCCGCCTTTCACGTTGAAGCTGAAGCGGCCCGCGTCGTAGCCGCGGATGCGCGAGGCGGGCAGGCCGGCGAAGAGATTGCGGATCGGGCCGAACGCGCCGGTGTAGGTCACGGGATTCGAGCGCGGCGTGCGGCCGATGGGCGTCTGGTCGATGACGATGGCTTTGTCGATCTGCTCGAGCCCGTGGATTTTCGTGTACTTTCCGGGGCGATCTTTGGATCGGTAAAAGTGACGGAACAGAGCGCGGCGCAGGATGTCATCGACGAGCGTGGACTTGCCGCTGCCGGAGACGCCGGTGACGCAGGTGAGGCAACTGAGCGGGAATGAAGCGGTGACGTGGCGGAGGTTGTTTTCATCCGCGCCGGTGATGGTGAGCCAGCCGGGGTTGTGTTCGTCGCTGCGGTTCTGCGGCGCGACGTATTGCGGGCGGCGCCGCTGTTTCGGCACCGGAATTTTGGCGCGGCCGCTGAGGTACTGGGCGGTCTGCGAAGCTTCCACCGCGAGCACCTCATCGAGCGTGCCCTGGGCCACGAGTGCGCCGCCGCGTTTTCCCGCGCCGGGGCCGAGGTCGAGGATGTGATCCGCGGCGCGGATGGTGTCTTCGTCGTGCTCCACGACGATCACGGAATTGCCGAGGTCGCGCAGGCGCCGCAGCGTGCCGATGAGCCGGTCGTTGTCGCGCTGGTGGAGACCGATGCTCGGTTCATCGAGCACGTAAAGGCAACCGGCGAGGCCTGATCCGATCTGCGTGGCAAGGCGGATGCGCTGCGCTTCACCGCCGCTGAGCGTGCCGCTCTCGCGATCGAGAGAAAGGTAGCCGAGCCCGACTTCGACCAGAAAGCTGAGCCGTGCCGCGACCTCGCGCCGCACCTCGCTGGTGATGAACTGCTCCTGTTCATTGAGCGTGAGGTTTTCCATGAAGGTCTTCGCGTCCGCGATCGCGAGCCGGCAGAACTGATGGACGTTGAGGGATTTTGCATTTCGCATTTTGCATGGCGGATTTTCGGAGACACCGGTCTCCGATCCGCCATTCGCAATGCAAAATTCAAAATCGGCCTCCACGGTGACGGCGAGAATCTCCGGTTTCAGCCGCGCGCCCTGGCACACCGAGCACGTCCGCCGGCTCATGTATTGGCGCACGCGCTGGCGGGTGAATTCGCTCTCGGTCGTATCGTGGAGCCGGTGCAGTGAAGCGACCAGGCCCTCGAACGGCTTCTCCACTTTTTCGCGTTTCCCATTTTCTCCCCAGGTAAAGGTGACCATGCGCTCCCCCGTACCGTGGCAGAGCGCGGTTTGAAATTTCTCCGGCAGTTCGCGGTAGGGCGTTTCGAGCGAGACGCGGTATTCCTTCGCCAGCGAAGTGAGCACGCCGCTGTAGTAGCTTTGCATGCTTTTGGCGGCCTTGGCCCACGGCACGATGGCGCCCTCCGCGAGCGACTTCTCGCGATCGGGGATGACGAGATCAGGATCCACCACCGCCTCGGTGCCGAGTCCGTGGCAGGCGGGACACGCGCCGAGGTGGCTGTTGAAGGAGAAGTGTTTCGGCGTGAGCTGCGGCAGGCTGTAGCCGGTGTCGGGGTTGCTGTAATCGGTCGAGTAACGGATCGTCTCCCACGCTTCGGGGTCGGTGCCATCGGCGCGGCGGAGAATGACGAGCCGGTTGCTTCCCCACTTCAGTGCGGTGTCCACGGAGTCGGCGAGCCGCGTGCGCACCCCTTCGCGGATGACGAGCCGATCCACGACTACCTCGATGACGTGCTTTGCGTCCTTGGCGAGCCGGATCGGTTCGGGTCGGCCCAGCTCGATGATTTCGCCATCGATGCGCGCGCGGACGAAGCCCTCGCGCTTGAGCTTTTCGAGCACGTCGCGAAATTCCCCCACCTCGCCGCGCACGATCGGCGCGAGCACCACGATGCGGCTCTCGGGCGCGTAGGCGACGATCTGATCGACGATTTGCTGGGGCGAAAGCTTGGTGATCAAGGCGCCGGTCGCCGGGTCGTGCGGCTTGCCCACCGAGGAAAAAAGGAGGCGCAGGTAATCGTAGATCTCCGTCGTGGTGGCGATGGTCGAGCGGGGATTTCCGCCCGAGCTGCGCTGCTCGATGGCGATGGCTGGCGAGAGGCCTTCGATAAAATCTACATCCGGCTTCTGCATCTGGTCCAGAAACTGCCTTGCATAGGCGGACAAACTCTCGACATAGCGGCGCTGGCCTTCGGCGTAGAGCGTGTCAAAGGCCAAAGATGATTTTCCAGAACCACTCAAACCCGTGATCACGACCAGCTTTTCCCGCGGAATCTCAAGTGTGAGGTTCCTTAGATTGTGCTGGCGCGCACCTGTGATCTTAATTACTGAAGCTGCCATTTCCTCCTCTGGTTCAAACCGTCAAGGTAAGCACAATCTCCCAGCCCCCTCAAAGAGGTAAATCACATGTCCGAAGTTCCATTTGAAATGACCCGCGCCGAGTTGGAAGCGATGCACGAAAAATTCCGTGAGTTGAAGCACGACATCAACAACACGCTCGCTGTCATCATGGCGCTCTCCGAACTCGCGCAGCGCAATCCGGCTCACTACGAGAAGCTTTCCAAGGCGGTGCTGACCCGCGCGCCTGAGGTCGTGCAATCGCTGCAGGATTTCCAGAGTCTGATGGTCGCGAAGATCAAGGGTGGCGGGGTACCGCCGGCGGGGCCAGCCTCGGCAGTGTTTTAGGAACGCAGGTTCCTACTCGGCGATCATCCACGCGTGGAACGTGTGATATTTCCACACCAGTAACGCGGCGAGTGCGAGGAGGAGCAGCGCGGCGATGTCGCGCCTGCCGAAGCGGTCGGCGCGACCGTGGCCGCGGATGAACTCCAGCAACGCACCCGTGGGACACCCGTAGTGGCAGTAGGCCATCGGCACAAAGAGCGAGGCGATGAGGCCGGCGATGGCGATGGCGATGGTGGCGGCTCCGGCGGATTGGAGCACGTAGGCGTCGAAGGGTTCGAGATGCGCGAGATCGATGGGGAGGACGAGGACTGAAATGATGACGACGAAGGCGAGCAGCAGACCGGGCAGCCAGCGGAGGCCGCGGGCGAAGTCCGCGTGGAGGGTGATGCGCCAGCGCCTCGGCGCGATGCGGCTGAGCAGCTCCTGCGCGGCGCCGTGCGGGCAGAGTTGCTGGCAATAGAGCGGCTTGCGTGTGGCCCACGGCACGGCGAGCGATGCGGCGAGCAGGAGCACGAGGCCGGGGGCCGAGCGCCAGGGCGCACCGGATTGCACCCATCCGACGATGAGCGATTGCGCGAGGAGATCGCCGCTCAGGATACCGACGTAAACGATGACCAGAACCTGGAAGCTCCGGCGAAGCCACTTCCGGCCGTAAGTGCCGGTGAAGGCAAGCACCAGCGAGGTCGCGATGATCGCGACGAGGCCGGCATCGTGGAGCCGGAACTGGAACGGCTGCGGCTGCTGCGCGAGCGCGGAATCGGCGGCACGGAGGCGCCGCATGATGCCTTCGGCAATGGCGAGGCTGGTCATCGAGGCACCGGAGACGCCTTCGATGCCGGCCTGCTCGGGCGTGGTGCGGGCGACTTCGTCCCAGGATTTTTTGTTCCAGGTTTTGAGGAAAGAAGGATCGCCCGTGACATCCCCGACGTGCTCGCGCGTGTCCTGCGAGGAACGCACGCGCACTCCGATGACGTGCAGCGCCGGATCAAATGCCACGAGTGCATCCGTCCAGCCGCGGTAGCCGATGATCCGGTCGGAGTACGGCGAGGTGCGCAGGACGTAGCCGAGCGGGTTTCCCGCGTCGTCCTTCACAAACCAGCCGGCCCGCTCACCCGCGTCTTCGGTGACCGTCGCCGCCGTGGGATAGATCGATCGCACTTCCCCCACCGTGACCGGCATCAGCCCGCCGATCCGCAGCCGCAGATGATGCGCGTGGATGATCCATGCGATCGCGACGAGGACCGTGAGCCGGTAAACTTGCAGCGCGATCTGCGGGCCGGCTCGCACGTGCGGTCAGGGCACGGGCAGGAGCTGCACGGCATCGACGTGGACGTTTCCGTCCGCGCCCTTCGTGGAGAACGTGACCGCGGCGGGTTTGCCTGGCTCGAAGCTGAAAACCCCGAGCGAAACGAACCCCTGCGGCAGCGCGGCGGGCACGCGCTCATTCACCACGGCCGATTTTGTGCCGTCGGCGCTGTCGATGGTCACCGGGGCTTTGCTGGCGCGATTTTCGTGCGGACTGTAGCTCATGCGCACCTCGTAGCGGCCGGCCTTGGCGATGGTGAATTCATAGCGCGCCGTCGCGTCCGCCTTGGGCCCGGCGTAGCTGTAGCCGCTCCCGAAGAAATCCGGCAACCCTGCGCCGGTGGCCCAGACGCCCACCTTCTTGGCCTGCGCGTCGTCCAGCACGAGGCCGGGGAGTTTCTTCAGATCGTGGCCGTGGCCGGATTCGCCGGCTTCCTTCGGCGGCGCCGGCGGCTGGTAACCCTCGGGCAGGCGGATCGGATCGGTGACCGTGTCGCGCCGCGCCGCGCCCCGCAGGGCGAGCAGTTCCTTCAATTGCTCGAGATAACGCTCGTAAATGTCGCGCGGTCCGCAGTCGTTCTTGATGCAGAGCGATGCCGCCTTGCCCACCACTTCGCCGATCATGCCGCCGGTCTTCATGACCCGCACCGTGCCGAGTGCCTCATGCGTCACGCTCACGTTCCGGCCGGCCATGAAGAGGTTCTCGATATTGCGCGAATAGAAGCAGCGATAGGGCACCGGGTAGCCGTGTTTGCGATCGACACCTTTTCCGAAGACCGCCTTGGAAATGAACGGATCCTTCTCCGCCACGCCCTTCGCATATTGCTCTTTCGGGTAATGGAGGTCGATGTCCCACGTGGTCGGCACGGTCGCATCGGGGAAGCTTTTCTTTTCCACGATGTCCTGCTCGGAAAGGGTCACGTCGCCGAGGAGTTGCCGCGATTCGCGCGGGCCGCCGATGTAGGCCACCCATTCGAGCTTCGCGCCCGCGTGCTTCGCACGGCTCTCCGCGTCGCCCTTGGTCTTCATCGCGCCGAACGCGCCGAAGGCCGCGCGCAGATTCCAGTCGCGCATGTCTTCGAGGCCCTCGATCGGGTGTTTGTTGAAGCCGCTTTCCCAAAACCACTGGGCATGAAAACGCTGCGGGTAGGGGAAGTCGTCCAGTTCCAGCGGCAGCGCCCACGGCACTTCGGGGAATGTGGTGGGCGCGCCGGTATCGGCCCACCGCCACATGTTCGACATGCCGAGGTGCTCGGTCTCGCGGATGGTGTGATCCGCGCCCGCGAGAAAGCCGATGGTCGCGTGGCCGGTCGCATCGCAGAAAAGTTTCCCCGCGAACCGGCGCCGCTCGCCAGTCCGGGTGTCGAGCGCGATCACCGCGGTGATGCGCTTCTCCGCTTTCTCCACGCCGATTGCGGAGGTGTTGAAAAAGAGCGCGATGTTCTTTTCCGCGCGCACCAGCTTCTCCTTCTTGTCGTCGCCAAATTCCTCGTAAGTCCCCGGCGACAGCTTCGCCTGATCCTGAAACTCTTCGACGATCTCGCCGATGTTGGGATACAGGCCGCGGCGGATTCCGCCCATCGCCCAGACCCGCACTTCGCTCGAGCCATTCCCGCCGAGCACCGCGCGATCCTGCACCAGTGCCACTTTGCAGCCCATGCGCGCCGCGGAAATCGCCGCCGCAGTGCCGCCGTAGCCGCCGCCGATCACCACGAGATCAAAGCTCCCTGCGTCCGCCGGCTTCTCGGGAAAACCGAGCGTCACGCGCCGCCAATCGCTCATCGGCTTCGGGTCATTGGGCGGCGTGGCCGAGGTATCCTTCGTGAAAAAGATCGCGTCACATCGGCCGTCGAATCCCGTCAGGTCGTGGAGCGCGAGGGCGGTCTCCGCCTTCGTGATCTCGACCGTGCCCCCCTCGTGCCAGAACCACGTCGCGCTCTTCGTCCCGAATGTCTCCGCGAGCGCCTTGCCCTCCACGAGCAGTTGAAACTTTCCCGGCTCCCCCGGCGCCTTCCACTGCGCCACCCAGTCCTTCGTCCGCACGAAGACGCGATACTTTCCCGTGCTCGGAAATTTCACCGTCGTCGTCGCATCCTTCACCGGTTCGCCGAGCCCGTGCGCGAGCAGGTAGGGCGATCCCATGATCTGTACGAATTGCGTATCCAGCGACCAGCCGCCGAGGTTCTGGAAGCTCTCCGCTTCGATCAGCAATTGATCGGCGGCGTGGGCGGTGAGGGCGAGGGTGAGGCTGAGAGCGAGGACGCGGAGGGACATGGGGCAGGGGAGTTGGCTGGGTTGAATAACCAAGGAGTCCGGGAGCGGAAAACTTTGGACAGAAAATGGTTCGGGCCGACCTATTTTTTCTCCGCGCCTTCGACCGGCTTCCCCGCCTTTTCCCATGCCGTGAAGCCCTCGTTCAGGTGATAGACGACCTTCTTGTCCTTGAGGAATTCCAGCGACTTCGCGCTCCGTCCGCCGGCCGCGCAATGCACGATCACGGGCGTCGCCGGATCGAGCGCGCCCACTTTCTTCGCAAAGTCATCGTCGAAAAAATCCACATTCTTCGCGCCGGGAATGTGACCCTTGGCGAACTCATCGGAGGTGCGCACATCGAGCACGATCATCTTCGGGTTTTCCTTGAGCAGCTTCGCCGCTTCATCGGGCGACACGTTTTTCACGTTGGCCGCGGGCTTCGCTTCATCGGCGGAAAGCGGGAGCGCCCCGATTGCGAGTGCGCTGAGCAGGAGGAGGAGGGATTTCATCCCGCCAAGTGAAGCGAAATAATCCGCCGGTGCAATGCGCGAACTTCCCACTGCTACGTCGCCGTGAGCGTGGCGGGTTCGTCACTCACACCGCGCTCGCGCAAGCGATGCTCGCGCTGGCGAGCGATCCACTGCGTGATACTGCCATGAGTGGCGCGGGGTGCGCGAACGTCCATGCCAGATTCAGTCTGGACGAACAGGCGCGCGTCTTCGCCGAATGCTACTCTGCGGCGATCTCGCCGAACGCGGTCTGGCCTGCGAGTTCCTCGATCTCCCTCGCCAGTTCCGCCGCCTCCCTTTCCAGCATCGCCACTTCCTTCTCCAAGCTCTCGACGTGCCTCCGCACCGTCTCGTCGAAAAACGCCGGGGTCTGCGTCGTCAGCCGGTGCAGCTCGTAATCGGGGCTCTCCTTGAGCGCGTTGGCCGCCTCCAGCGCGCAGATGATTTCCAGCTCGATGCGAGTCCACAGGCGGCGCAGTTGCGCGATCTCGCGCTCCTCGCCGAAGTCGAGCACCGCCCAGCCTTGCCGTAGGATGAAGTCGTGCGGGTCTTCCGCGATGCGGCGCAGCGTGGCCCGATCGCCGTGGTCCTTCGCGTGGTTAATCGCGGCGGTCAGCTTATGATAAGTCTCCTGCTTCTCCGGCTCGTGCGCGAAGCGGTCGGGGTGAAACAGCTTCACTCAGCTTCCGCCAGAGCTGGCTCACCTCGGCGGCTTCCCCGGCGGAGAGTTCCTGCTTCTCCGCCAGCGCCGCCGCCGTCTCCGCATATTCCTGCTCGTTCTGCGCGCTCGCCTGCCGGTATTCCTGCGCGATCTTCCCAGCCTCTTCCTCGCCCTGTCGCACGAGCGATTCCAGATACTTCCGGCGATAGCTGACGACGAGCCGCAGCCGGTCGCGCCGCTGGAAATGCTCGCGCAGCCGTGCAAACAGCCGCGCCTTCATCGCCTCCACCTTCGCCTTTTCGATCGTGAAGCCCGCTTCCAGTTCCGCCAGCCGCGCCCGCGCCGCGTCCACCAGCGCCCGCAGCCGCTGCAACTCCGGGTTCACGTAAAGCACCAGCCCCGTGCTCGCGACGGCCACGGCAGCCGGGTCGCGCGCGCACTCCCAGGCGACGAACAGCGAGGGTTCCGCCGCTTCCTCCAGGCTCCGCAAATACCAGCGCCCCAGCCTCGCGTTGCGCGCGTTGGCGGATTGCGCCAGACCGTCCAGCCAGCGGCGCAACCCGGCGTCGGTGCGCGCCTCCGCGATGGACCGGCCCTTGTGCTGCCCGAAGGCGATGCGCGACGGAACCCATTCCTCGGCGGCATAGGCCGCAAGCTGCTCCCACGTCTCCAGCCCGCGCTGCTCCGCGATCGGGCGCAGCACCGTCGCGAAAAGATCGGCCACGGTGCCGACATCGCCCAGCGCCGTGTGCGCGCCGCGTTCCGGCAGGCGGTAATACTGGCGCAGGGTTTGCAGCTTGCAGTTCCCGGCGGGCACCGGATCGAGGAGCCGCTGCGCCAGCCTTAGCTCTGATCCCGATGGGAGCAGTCCCAGCGGGCAATCTACTTCGCTTTCTTGAATTCCAGCGCAAACGCCTTCGGGATCGGAACGGCATCATACGCGCATACATGGCTCCATTGTCCGGTCAGCATCGAAAGGAGAATCGCTCGGTCTTTTGGATCAATCCGACAGCCGAAGTAAACGGCATCGATCTCCTCGGGGTAAAACAGCGTATCGGCAAATCCGGGCGACTCGCCTAAACGCCTTTCCGAGATTGCTCGCCACTCCTTCTCGTATGCCCAGCCGATGTGCTTGGTGAGCGCGTGAGCGTAGAAGTCGGGGACATCCATCGCCCGTAAACCGCACGCCGTATCAATCCACTGCTCTTGGGTCGCCAAAAACGGAATCGTTTCGGAATAGCGAACAGGATATGCGGCGCAAAGCGGCGTATCCAATGCCTCTATGGCTCGGAGTCGAAGAACCACGCCGCGATGGTAGTCGGAATAATGTGACCACATCAAAATGCTGTCGTGGTGTTCAGATACGCAAAGTAGGCGGAACTCTTCAGCTTCTCGACTCCAACGCTTGGCCTCTAAGGCTAGAAGGCTTTCAAAAGTGGAAACCGCCTCGGCCAACAAGCCACCATTTTTGGCGCGAAAGCGATGCCGAGGCAAATTCTTCATCTCTTGCCGAAGTTCGCGGAGCATCGGCGTGAACTGATTTTCGTCAACAAACGGTGGCTCATCAGTGGCGTAAAGCACCTCCTCATATTTTTCGAGGAATGGCTTCAGAACTTCGCTAAATTCAAACGGAAAGGTGGAAGGAATGGCGAAATCAAAAGGATCATTGAACTTGGAAGGAGCCGCCCAACGGATGCGGCAGGTCTCGAAAATCAACTTGGCGGTTCCAACCGTCGTGTATTTGTAGAACTCGGCTGGCATCAACTTTCTACCGGCTTTGCAAATCCTTCAGTATTCTGCGGACACGGGCGACTTGTTCGGCATCTGGCGGCGCAAAGTCAAGAAACTTGGAATAGCTCTTGATGGCATCCGGCGTTCTCCCAATCGCGTTTTCAGTTCCAGCTTTGTTGAGCCAAGCCATTGCGTGCCGCGGGTCAATGGCGAGCGCCCTCTCGTAGCAAGCAATCGCCTCCTTGCGTCGACCCAGCACGTTCAGGGATGCGCCCTTATTATTGAACGCCATGGCATCACTGGGATGGGTCACGATTGCCTTATCAAAGCATACAATCGCTTCTTCGTGGCGACACAGAATACCTAAAGTTCTGCCTTTGTTATTCCAAGCGGCTGAGTCTCGAGGGTCAATGGCGAGCATGCTGTCGAAGCACGTAATCGCCTTTTCATGTAGGCCCAAGGCATTGAAAATACTTCCCTTATTGCTCCACGCCGTCAGCATACTCGGCTCAATGGCGAGCGCCTTATCGTAGCAGGCAAGTGCATCCTCGTGTCGCCCCATCGCTTTGAGAGCACCACCCTTATTGCTCCAAGCCAGTGCGTGCTGCGGATCAATGCTCAGAGTTTTGTTGAGGCATGCAATCGCCTCATCCCATCGCTCCAGGCCGAAGAGGGTTGCGCCCTTATTGCACCAACTCATCGCGTCACGAGGGTCAATGCGGAGCGCCTTATCGAAACAAGCAATAGCTTCTACGTATCTTCCCAGCGCGACTAAAGAGCCGCCTTTGTTGCACCAAAAAGCGACTGAATGCTCGCCGGAAGTCGGGATTGTTATGCGGCTCCCCGTCAGTCGTTGGAAGATCGGCTCCAAGGCGCAACGAAGTTCGCTGAAATTGGAATACCGCTGCGACGGTGTCGGATTCAAGCAACGTTTGACCACGGCTCCAAGCGGTGAGGTGACAGATGGCACACGCCCGGACATTTGCTGCTCGTATGTCTCGCGCAAGAAAACCTCAATGTCTTTGCGAACGGGGCTGATAAATGGCGGTGATGCGCTTCCCGTCGCCATTTGCCAGAGCACCAAACCGAAGGTGTATATGTCGCTTGGCACGTCGGCAGTTTCACCACGATAGACTTCGGGTGCGATATATCCTGGCGTGCCACACAACAACTTTCCTTCCGACTGCATCATGCTGAAACCGAATGAACCATCTTGGTTCTGTGCTACAAACGCGCGCCCCTCCTCCGCAGATCGTAAGAATACCAGTGGCATTCCCGCGTTCTCGCACGCCTCCGTCCATATACGCTCCCGATCCGTCATCTCGGGCCGAACATCCGCAACGGCAGCTAAGCCGAAGTCGGCAATTTTTAACCTGCCATCCTGGGCGATTAGCATGTTGGCGGGCTTGATGTCGCGGTGGCAACGAATGCCATGAGCGTTCGCGTGCTCCATCCCCATACAAAATTGAATTGCCCATTCCGCCGCACGTTCGGGACGAATCGGCTTCCCGGGTCGGAGATGGTCGGCAAGATTCACTCTCCCCTCCGCATCGGGCGCTATGTAATCCATTGCCACAAACAACCTACCCGAAAACGTCTCAACCCATCTTGCCGCCAAGATGAAAGGGTGTTCTTCCAGATTCACCCAAAGGAGCGCCTCTTTCTTGAACGCATCCCGAGACGCGGGGTCCGCAAGAAACTCATCACGGAAGGTTTTGAGGGCACGTAATTCGTTTGTGTCGCGCTCAGTTGCGAGGAGCACAACGCCGAAGCCGCCAATGCCAAGTGTGCCATGCACTTCGTATTTACCCCCGATGACATCGCCCTTTTTGTATTGGTCAAATGCCGCCGGCTTCGACTGGTGCAACGCCGCAGGTGCAGGGGGCTTCTGGACATTTCCCAGCGGGCGTTTTCCGCCGAAGAGATTCTCGAAAAAGCTTTTCATATGGCGGCGTGGTCAGTTCCAGAATCTCGCTCTATGTCACGCGGACAGGCGGCCGTTCGAGGGAAAGAGCCTCAGCGCGCCGTGGCGGGCGGCCGGGCCTGCTGCCGGGCGCAAAACCGCTCGCGGGTCTGGCGCAGGCAGGCCAGTCGTTCCTCACGGCTCATGGCGTTGAGCTTGCGGCTGGTGTTCTCCCGCAGGCGGCGGGACATTTCGACGGCATCAAAGGTTTTGATCTTGGTTTCCATGGATGAGTTCGAGTGGGTTGACGATACGGATGGGCGGATAACCCTGCAACAGATTGACGGCGTTGAAACCGGCTTCG
>JANOAZ010000122.1:0-4599 GCA_031411395.1 Chthoniobacteraceae bacterium | reverse complement strand
TCAGGGCACCACGCGGAGCTGGATGGTGTCGAAGCGTTCTTCGCCGGCGAGCATGTCGCTGATGATGATCAGCCGATCGCCGGAGGCCGCGAGGCCCTGCTCGACGAGGTAGTTGATCGCCGAGCCGATGGTGCGGCTGGGGTTGGTGTCGAACGAAAGGAAGTGCGGGAACGTACCCCAGTTCACGCTCAGCTTGCGCACCACTTCGTAGGCGGGAGCGAAGGCGTAGATCGGCGCGTTCGGGCGCAGATTGGAGACGTAGTCGGCCATCGTGCCGCGGCGGGTGAAGACCACGATCTTCGACTCGGGCAGTGAGTTCGCGAGCGAAACGCCGGAGCGCACGGCCTTCTGCCGGTCGTCGTCGAGGTCGGCTTCCTCAGCGAAGCCCGCGCCGCCGCTGCGCTCGATGCGTTCGGCGACCTTGTGCATTACCTCCACACATTTGACCGGATATTTTCCCACCGTCGTCTCGCCGCTGAGCATGATCGCATCGGCCTGCTCGAAGACCGCGTTGGCCACGTCGGTGATCTCCGCGCGGGTCGGCACGGGATTGGTGATCATCGACTCGAGCATGTGCGTGGCCACGATCACCGGCACGCCGCGCTGGAGGCAACGTTTGACGATTTTGCGTTGGATGATGGGCAGCTCTTCCATCGGGCACTCGATGCCGAGATCGCCGCGTGCGACCATCACGACATCGGTGGTCTGGATGATTTCGTTGATGTTCTTGATCGCGAGCTGGTCTTCGATCTTCGCGACGATGCGCGCCTTGCTGTCGTGGGCGCGCAGCACTTTGCGCAGCTCCTCCACGTCGTTCGGCTCGCGGCAAAAGCTGAGCGCCACAAAATCGACGTGCATCTCCGCGCCCACCGCGACGTCGGCGAGATCCTTCTCGGTGAGCGGCGGCAGGTTCACCTTCACGCCGGGGAGATTGATGTGGCGGCGGGAGCCCATCTGGCCCGCGGTCAGCACCTCGCAGCGGATCTTGCTGCCTTCCTTGGAAAGCACCTGCATGTGCAGGTTGCCGTTGTCCACGAGCACGACGTTGCCCACGGAAATGTCGTCGATGAGCCCGTCGTAGTTCACATCCACCGAGTAATCCTCCTCGCTCTTCGTGCCGCGCACGGTGAACTCGAAGATGTCGCCGACCTTGAGGTCGAGCTTCGTCGGCAGGTCGCCGGTGCGGATCGCCGGGCCTTGCGTGTCCATGAGGATGCCGACGACGACATCCAGTTCCTTGGCGATCGCGCGGATTCGCGGGACGATGACGCGCACCCAATCGTGCGTGGCGTGGCTCATGTTCAACCGGAAGATATTGGCTCCGGCGGCGATCATCGCGTGCAAGACTTCCGCCGACTCGGTGGCCGGCCCCAGGGTGCAAATGATTTTTGTTTTGCGCATGGCGGAGGGAAGGCGGAAGGCGGGGAAATAACCAATTGAAAATGACCCATGACCAATGGCCGGAGTGGAACGCGCACCCGACCGTTGGTCATGGGTCATTTCTTCCGCGGCTTCCACGAAGCGCTGCGCGCCTGTTCCTCCGAGCCGCGCGTGAGGCGCAGGGCGCAGAGCGAGAAGCCGATGAGTTCCAGCTCATCGCCCGAGGCAAAGAAGAGCGGCGACGGGAGTAAACCGGCCTCCTCGCGCGTGTCGATCAGGAGCTCCCAGCGCACCTGCCGCTGCCCCGCGAGCACAAATTTCACCGGCCCGTGATGCGCATTGAAGAGGAGCATGAATGTGTCGTCCTGGACCGGCGCGCCGTGCGCGTCGCAGACATCCGACGCGAAGCCGACGAACACCACGCCGAGCGCGCGGAAGTGCGGCGAGGTCCAGTCTCCGCCCGTCATCTCGCGTCCGCTGTCGTTCAGCCACAGGATGTCCTTCACCTTCGCTCCGCGAATCTTGCGGCCGTGAAAAAACTTCGTGCGCCGGAAGATCGGATGTTTCCGCCGCAAGGCGATCAGCCCGCGTGTGAATAGCTCAAGCTGCTGCTCCTCAGGTGCGCGCGTCCAGCGCAGCCAGCTCAGCGCGTTGTCCTGGCAATACGTGTTGTTGTTCCCGCGCTGCGAGCGCCCGTATTCGTCGCCGGCGGTAAGCATCGGCACGCCTTGGGAAAGGAGGAGCGTGGAGAGGAAGTTGCGGCGCTGCCGGCGGCGCAGCGTGTTGATTTCCGCATCGTCCGTCTCGCCCTCCACGCCGCAGTTCCACGAACGGTTGTGGCTTTCGCCGTCGCGGTTTCCCTCCTGGTTCGCCTCGTTGTGTTTCTCGTTGTAGCTCACCAGATCCGCGAGCGTGAAGCCGTCGTGCGCGGTGATGAAATTGATGCTCGCGTAGGGGCGCCGTCCACCGTGCTGGTAAAGATCCGAGCTGCCCGTGAGCCGCGACGCGAACTCGCCGATCAAGCCCGCATCCCCCTTCCAGTAGCCGCGCATGCAGTCGCGATATTTGCCGTTCCACTCCGACCAGTTCACCGGAAAGCCGCCCACCTGGTAGCCGCCCTCGGCGAGATCCCACGGCTCCGCGATCAGCTTTACCCGCGAGAGCACGGGGTCCTGTTGCAGCAGATCGAGGAAACCGGACCCGCGATCGAACGCATGCGCGTCGCGCGCCAGCGCCGACGTGAGATCGAAGCGGAAGCCATCGACGTGCATCTCCGTGACCCAATATCGCAGCGAATCCAGGATGAGCTGGAGCACGCGCGGATGGTTCGTGTTGAGCGTGTTTCCGCAGCCGGTGTAGTCGCGGTAGTAGCGCGGATCTTTCGGGTCGAGCCGGTAATACGCGGCGTTGTCGAGCCCGCGGAACGCCAGCGTCGGCCCGAGCTGATTGCCTTCCGCGGTGTGATTGTAAACCACGTCGAGGATCACCTCGATCCCCGCCGCGTGCAGATTCTTCACCATCTGCTTGAACTCCGTGACCTGCGCTCCCACCGCACCGCTGCTCGCGTAGGCGGCGTGCGGGGCGAAGAAGCCGATCGAGTTGTAGCCCCAGTAGTTCGCCAGCCCACGCTCGGCCAGGAACGGTTCGCTGATGAAATGATGAATCGGCAGCAGCTCCACCGCGGTCACTCCGAGCGTCGTGAAGTAGTCGATCGCCCACTCGCTCCCGAGCCCCGCGTAGGTGCCTCGCACCGGCTCGGGCAGGTGCGGAGTCAGCTTCGAAAATCCTTTCACATGCACCTCGTAAATCACCGAGTCCGCGAGACGACGACGCGGCGGCTGCACCCCGCCCCAGTCGAAGGTGTCCGCCACCACCACCGCCCGCGGCACTGCCTGCGCGCTGTCGTGCGCGTTGCGCTTCAGATCGCAGTCCGCGGTGCCATCGTGGGGATATCCATAGACGGACTGTCCTGCCTTCATCGTCCCGGCGATCGCCCGGGCGTACGGGTCGAGCAGGAGCTTGAACGAATTGAAGCGCGCGCCCTGCTGCGGCCGATGCGGACCGTGCACGCGGAAACCGTAAAGCTGGCCCGCCTCGAGGCCGGGCACAAAGCAGTGCCAGACGTGCTCCGTGCATTCCACGAGTCGATACCGCTCCTCGCGCTTCGGATCCTTCGCATCGAAGAGGCACAGATCGACACCCGTCCCATGCTCCGAGAAGAGCGCGAAATTCACTCCGGTCGCCGTCAGCGTCGCACCGAGCGGATGCGGCTCACCGGCCCAGGTCGGTCGATGCCCTGGAGTCTTCAAACGCCGAGAGGATCCTTCGCAGTCCGCGTTCCGCGTTTTCCCCGCTTCACTTTTTCGTGAGAATCTTGAGCGCCTTCTTCACGTCCTCGACCCGCAGGATGAGCAGGCCGTTTTTTGCCCCCGGGGCCGTCGCCAGGTAGGCATATCCGATGTTCACCTTCGCTTTTGAAAGTCGCCTCGCGATCTTCCCGAGCGCGCCGGGCTGGTTCGAGTTTTCGATGCTCAAGACACTGTTATCCACCACCAGCACGCCGCGCTCTTCGAAGATGGTCAGCGCCCGCCGGGGGTCGCTCACCACCATGCGCACCACCGCATGGTCCACGGTGTCGGAGATGGTCAGCGCGTAGATGTTGATTTTCGCCTTCGCGAGTTCCTCGCAGACCGCGGCGAGCGTGCCTGGCTTGTTCGCCAGGAAGACAGAAAGTTGGGTGACGATTTGCATGAGCAAGATTGTGCGGGAGGCCGCGCGCGCGAGTCCAGAGCGAGTTTCGCCGCGACGCTAGCGCGCAGCGGGAAAGGACATCGTCACCGGCTTGCCTTTCACGCCATACGACGAGCGCAGGTCGAAACCCGCGGGGGTCGGCACGTAGGTCAGCGCGCCGCCCGTCGCCGGGTCGCGGTAGCGCGCAAGCTGCGCGGGGCCGTTTTGCAGCACATCGAGTCCGGCGGCAAAGAGCGTGCGCTCCACCCGCCGCTGCTGCGCCTTTGCCTGCACGACTGCGATCGCCGGAATGATTTGCTCCGCGAGCGGATGGCCGTTGGCGATCTCCGCCTGTGTCGCCTTCCACCACGTCTGGAACTCCGCCTCCGGCAGCGCGAGCGAGGCGGCCATCTTTTCCTCCGTCGTGCGGATGAACGCGACCTCCGCGGCGAGACGCTCCGGGGAATCGAACAACGCGAGCACGGCCTG
>JANOAZ010000121.1:0-8861 GCA_031411395.1 Chthoniobacteraceae bacterium | reverse complement strand
CTCCCGATTGGCCTTCGCGCCGAGCCAATCGGGAGATTGGCGCTCCCGGGGGCTCCCCCTGGCGCTCCCGCGGATTTGAGAGATTCCTCGGCTTCGCTCGAAATGGCGAAGCGTCGTTTTGGTTGCTCGGCACCCGCCGGTCCGGCTGCGCCAGGTGCTAGTTCGTCGCGCGCCGCGCCCGCAGGGCCGCTTCGTAAATGGCCCGCAGGGGCTGACCGCTCCGCTCCGCAACGGTGCGGCAGGATTCAAACTCCGGTGCGACCTGCACCACCGCGTCGCTTTTCAGGCCGACCTTCACGGTCACCTCGCCAAACTCGGTCGCAACCGTCTCAAAGCGCCGCTGCAACTTCAGTCGCGTGACGGTGTCCCGGCGCAAACCGAACGCCGTCGTTTCTCGGAAAATGAGATCCGCAAGTGCGTCGCCGGTACCTTCCTCGCAGAGCACCGAGAGCATCACCGCGGGGCGGTGCTTCTTCATCTGGATCGGCGTGAACCACACGTCGAGCGCGCCGGCCGCGAGCAGCTTCTCCATCGCCGCGCCGAGAATCTCCGGCGGACAATCGTCGAGATTCGTCTCCAGGCGGGTGACGGTGTCCGTCTCGTATCCGCCGGGCATGGCTCAGTCCTCGACCAGTTCGCCGAGCACGGCGCGCAGGACGTTCGGTCGCGAAGCCAGTTCGCGCATGCCGACGCCATAGCCGATTTTCTCGGTTTTCATTTTCGGCATTGGCCCGAAGCTCGCGCCGAATTCCGCCACGATGGCCGCGCCCGTCGGCGTAATCAGTTCGTTCGGTTCGTCAATTTGCCCGAGCGGAATGCCCTTCAAAATTTCCAGCGTCGCCGGGGCCGGAACGGGGAATGTGCCGTGCGCGCACTCGATGGTGCCGTTGCCCTCGTGGAGCGCGGAGACGAAGATTTTCTCAACGCCCAGCGCCTCGAAGCCGACGCACGCGCAGACGATATCGGCGATCGAGTCGAGCGCGCCGACCTCGTGGAATTCCACGTCCGCGGCTGGCTGGCCGTGGATTTTCCCTTCCGCTTCCGCGATCCGCGCGAAAATCGAGAGCGCGTGTTTTTTGACGAAGTGCGAAAGCTCGCTGCGTTCGATCAACCCGCGAATCTCGCGGTGGCTCCGCCCGTGTGCGTGGGCGTGCTGATGGCCATGCACCTCGCATCCGTGGTCGTGGTCGTGCTCGTGTTCCTCCTCGCGCTCGTGCCCGTGCGGTTCGTGGTGGTGATCTTCGTGGCCGTGAGCGTGCGCGTGTTCGTGTTTGTGGCTGTGCCCGTGTTCCTCTTCCTCATCGTGGTGATGATGATGTCCGTGCTCGTGGCTGTGCGCGTGCTCGTCCTGCTCGGGCGTGTGGGTCGAGCCGGCGTGGATGCCAAACTTCACGCCCTCCACGCTCTGCCGGTGCTGCCGGTCGAAGTGCATGTGAAAGTCGCCGAGGTCCACTTTCGAGAGCTCCCATTCGAGAGTGGACGGCTTCACGCCGAGATCGACGAGGGCGCCGACGGTCATGTCGCCGGAGATGCCGGAGAAGCAATCGAGGAAAAGGATTTTCATGGAGGAGGTGATCAGTGGGCGGAGGAAAAGGCGGCGAGGTCGCGGAGATTTACAGCGCCATCGTAGAGGGCTTTGCCGATGATGCAGCCGTAGAGGCCGCGCATCTGCGCGAGGCGCTCGACGTCGGCGGCGGTGCTCACGCCGCCACTTGCGATGAGCTGGCAATCCAGGGCATGAAGCATCTTCTCTGTCTCTGCGAAGTTCGGTCCCTGCATCATGCCGTCGGTCGCGATGTCGGTGTAAATGATCGTCCCGGCGCCGGCGTCCTCGGCGCGTTTCGCGAGGTCGAGCGCGGTGAGTGCCGACTCCTCGGTCCAGCCTTTCACCGACACCATTCCGTTCTTCGCATCGATACCCACGGCGACCCGGTCACTGCCAAAATCTCGCGCCATCTCTCGCACGAAATCGAGCGACTCCGCGGCCCGCGTGCCGATGATGACACGGGTCACTCCGGCATCGATCGCCTTCTGCACCGCCGCGGCGCTGCGGATGCCGCCGCCGAGTTCGCACGGGATCGAAATTGCGCCGGTGATCGCGCGAACGGCGTCGAGATTCCGTTGCTCGCCGGTGAAGGCCGCATCCAGATCGACGATGTGAAGAAAGTCGCCGCCCTCGCTTTCCCACCGCTTCGCAAACGCCGCGGGATCATCGGAATA
The DNA here is from genome assembly GCA_031411395.1 of Chthoniobacteraceae bacterium. Taxonomy (GTDB): domain Bacteria; phylum Verrucomicrobiota; class Verrucomicrobiia; order Chthoniobacterales; family Chthoniobacteraceae; genus Chthoniobacter. The sequence goes on along the minus strand of JANOAZ010000121.1, from coordinate 6,641 downwards.
GACGGTCTTCTGGTCGGCCTTGCCCTGGCGAAGCCGCACGACTTCGCCGGACATGAGGTCGATGGCGGGGAGGAGGATCATGAAAAAATGCGGGGATGAAAGCCGGACGAGGCGGGGATGCGCACTTTCCACGAAGCGTTCGCGGCATCAATCCCTAAGTGTGGAGGCTCAACAGGTCATGGGGGACCTCGGTGCGGAAAGCGCGCAAGCCTTTTGCGGTATGGCCCCGTCCGAACCGGGGTTTAACAGCGGCGTACAAAGGGCGGCGAAAAACGGGCTCCGAGGGCTTGACGCCGGGCCAGACTTCACCGTAACTCCTCGCTCGCCAGTGACCGGGGAGTTAGCTCAGTTGGTAGAGCGCGTCGTTCGCAATGACGAGGTCAGGGGTTCGACCCCCCTACTCTCCATCCTCGCGAAGGCTGATAAACACAGGGCTTGCGGGTCGATGAACCTTTCAGGGAAAATCCCTGGCCAATGCGCGGCGTCAACGCCTCCTTTGACGGCGAATCACTCCGGCGGCGGGCCTTCGAGAATGGCGCGCAGTTTCGCCTGGAGGGCCTCGGGGGTGAACGGCTTTTGGAGAAATCCCGACAGGCCTTTCCCAGCGAAACCGCTGATTGCATCCTGCTCATTGAATCCGCTCATCAAGAGCACGCGCACCTCGGGGCGGATGCGGCGCAGTTCCGTGAAGGTCACAGTGCCATCCATCTCGGGCATGGTGAGGTCGAGGAGCACGGCGGCGAAGCGCGCGGGATTGAGACGGAACTTTTCCAATCCCTCGCGTCCGTTGCAGGCCGTCTCCGTTTCGAATCCCCACGCCTGCAACATGCGTGCGCCGACGTTGCGGATCGCGGCTTCGTCGTCGATAACGAGGACCGTCCCGCAAGCCCGCCACGGCGCGGCGAAGGCGCCCGGGAGCGCGACTGTATCCGAGGGTCCGGCCACGGCGGGCAGGAGCAGTTTGAAGGTCGATCCTTTCCCCGGTTCCGAATAGACCCGGAGCGCGCCGCGATGACCGCGCACGATCCCGAGCACGGCGGCGAGGCCCAGGCCGCGGCCGGTGAATTTCGTGGTATAAAACGGGTCGAAGATCCGGGCCTGCGTCGCGGCATCCATGCCGCAGCCATCGTCGCTGACTTCGAGGAAAACGTAGTCGCCGGGCGGCAGATCGGGCGACAGGTAGGTATCCGCGAGGTAGGCGCGATCGGCATTCTGGATGCCCGTGCGGAGCGTGATCTGGCCGCGTTGGTCGCCGATCGCGTCGGATGCGTTGATGACCAGGTTCATGATGATCTGGCGGAGCTGGGTCGCATCGGCGGAGATCGCGGGGAGAGTTTCCGAAAGGAAGAATTTCAGAACCACATTCTTGCTGATCGAGACCTGGATGAGTTCGGCGGTGTCCCGCAGGAGCGCACTCAAGTCCAGCCGATCGACGACGAACCGACCCTTGCCGGAGTAGGCGAGCATTTGTTTGCAGAGATCGGCGGCCCGCTGGGTCACCGTCTCGATTGCCGCGAGGTTCGCATGCACCGGCGAGTCGGCTGGAAGATCCATGCGGGCGAGACTCGCATTGCCGAGGATGCCGGTGAGCAGGTTGTTGAAATCATGCGCGATGCCCCCGGCGAGGATGCCGAGGCTCTCCAGCTTTTGCGTTTCCTGGAGCTTCCTCTCCAGGCGCGCCTTCTCCTCGATGCGCTGATGCTGTTCGGTCACATCGCGCTGCGTGCCCCAGGTGCGAAGCAGTTGTCCCTCTTCCACGATGCCGACCATGTTGTTCAGGAAAATACGGGTCCGGCCGTGGCGGTCGAGTTCGTGGGTTTCCGAATTCTCCAGCCGGAAGCCGCTGCGCACGTAGGTACGAAGGTGCTCGATATTCGCGGGGACCGAGCGGGGCAGAATTTCCTCGATCGGCTTTCCCACCATCTCCTCGCCGCGCTGATAGCCGTACATTCGCGCCGCGGCGTCGTTGCATTCCGCGACCCGGGCGGAGCGGAAAAGCTCGTCGATCAAGGCGTCTTCGGGCTGATCGATCCTCGCGGGAGGATCGATCTCGAAGCGCCAGATCGCCTCGCCGCTGTTCGTGATGAAGGCGCGATACCGCTGGTCGCTCGCGCGGAGTGCGCGCTCGGCGGTGGCCCGCTGGCGAATGTCCCCGCGCAGCGCATTCTGAGTTGCGTCCAGTTCGGCGGTACGCTGAGCGACCATCTCGCGGACCTGGGCAGTGCGTCGCTGCGCCCCTCGCATGACCATGGCCGCCAATCCCGTGAGGGCGAGTCCGCCGACGAGGAAGCCATACGAGTATCCCGTGTCCTGCGCCGCGAGCCATCCGGCCGCGGGGCGGAAAAGCACCACCCAATCCCGACCGCCGACCGGGAGCTTCCGCGCCACATGCCGGCCGGCGCGAAACTCCGCCTCGGTTGGCGGCGGTGCGTTCCGCACGGTGTCGCCGGAGAAGGAGATGAGGAACGGCTCCGTCGAGGCCGGGGTGTGGTCCGCGAGCAGGAGTTCCACGTCCCGGCGTTCCGCGCTGCCGATGCTGGTGGTGATCAGATCGCTGAGGCGGAACGAACCTTTCAGGCAGCCGCGGAAAAGGCCCAGGCGATCTTCGGGTGTCTTCGGCTTCGATCCCGGGGCGTAGATGGGCAGAAAAAGATACCAGCCGGGAGCATCGCCGCGCCATGAGATCCGCCGCGTCGCCGCGATCCCTCCGGTATCCCGCGCCCGTGCGATCGCGCGCTGGTGCGGGCCGGTGAAGTGGTCGAAACCAAAGAGCGATTCAAACCCGTGCAACGGCTCGATGAAGAGCACGGGGAGATATTCGGCGCGCTTCCCGGCGGTCAGCAGGTCTGGATTTGCGGTCTCTCCGCCGAGCGGCAGTCCGCCCTCCTTGATTTCGAAATCCTTCCTCACCTCCGACCGCGCGCGCGACTCCGTGGCCGTTCGCTGGTCGTCAGGAATTCGCGGCAGCCATTCCAGCATCTGAATGCCCGGATGGCGCTCCCGCAATTCCGCGGCAGCGGTGCGAAACTCCGCGAAGGTCACATCCTCCGAAGCCGTAAAAACGCTCCGCAGCGTGTAAAGCGACTCTTCATACTCGGCGAGTGTCGCGGCGAGATTTTGTCCGAGGTGCCGCGCCTGCGCCTCGAAGGCGCGTTCCACCCGCTCACCCTCCCAGCGGCGGACGAGGACGAATGCCGCGATGGAAATCGCCAGCCCGATGGCAATCGCGACGAGCAATTGAAGCAGGTGGCGCGTCGAACCGGCGGAAACGCCAGAAGCGGTATCCGATGGATTTTCCGCAGTGACCTCTGGGGGACTCACAGAGGAAGTGAGTAGTCACCGCAGTGCATCGCGGCAATCGCAAAGCACCGGCAAGCGCGCCGAGGGGAACCGTCTCGCGAAAGGATTCGCCACCGATTCCGATGTGGAGAATCTTCCCGCGAACATGAACGTGCATTTCCCCCTGCTGGCCGCAGTGCTTCTTGCTGCTGCGATGGCGTCTGCCCTGCCCCCCGAGGCGACTCGGAAGCTGCCGCCCGCGGCGACGCGCCCGGTGGATTTCGTCCGCGACATCCAGCCGCTCTTCGAGGCCTCGTGCCTCAAGTGCCACGCGAAGGGCAAGGACAAGGGCGGCTTTTCCATCGAGACTCGCGAAGCCTTCCTGCGCGGAGGCGATACCGGCGCCGGCGCGATCGTCGGCAAGGGAGCGGAGAGCCTCGTGATCGAGGCGGTCTCCGGCCTGAATGAAGACCTCGTGATGCCAAAGAAGGGTCCGCACTGGGCACCGGAACAGGTCGGCCTCCTGCTCGCGTGGACCGATCAAGGCGCGGTCTGGCCCGCGGGCGTCACCTTCTCAAAGCCGCCGCCGCGCAACCTCCACCCGCGTGCAGTCGCGCTGTCCGATCGCCCGAGCCTCCATCCGGTGGACAATCTCCTCTCCACGTATTTCAGCGCCCAGCACCTTGAATTTCCGACGCCCGTGGATGACCGCATGTTCGCCCGCCGCGTCCATCTCGATCTGATCGGACTGCTCCCCACGCCGGCGCAGATCGATGAATTCCTCCGCGACAGCGCGCCGGACAAACGCACGCAACTCGTCCGCCGGCTCCTCGCCGACAAACGCAACTACGCCGAACATTGGCTGACCTTCTGGAACGACCTGCTCCGCAACGACTACAAAGGCGCTGGCTTCATCGACGGCGGGCGCAAGCAGATCAGCGGCTGGCTTTACCAGGCCCTGATCGAAAACAAACCGTATTACCGCTTCGTCGCCGAACTGGTCAGCCCCACGCCGGCGAGCGAGGGCTTCAGCCGCGGCATCATCTGGCGGGGGAATGTGAACGCCTCCATGCTCCCGCCGATGCAGGCCGCGCAGAGCGTCTCGCAGGTTTTCCTCGGCGTGAATCTCAAGTGCGCCTCGTGCCATGACAGCTTCATCAATGACTGGACCCTCGCCGACGCCTACGGCATGGCCGCCGTCTATGCCGACGAGCCGCTCGAACTCGTCCATTGCGACAAGCCCACGGGAAAAAAGGCGGCGCTGCGCTTCCTCTATCCCGAACTCGGCGGACTCGATCCGGCCGCGGCGAAAGCGGAGCGGCTGCGGCGCTTCGCGGAGATCATGGTCAGCCCGAAGAATGGCCGTCTCGCGCGCACCATCGTGAACCGCCTCTGGGCGCGGCTGCTGGGTTCCGGGCTGGTCGAGCCGGTGGATGATATGGAAAAGCCCGCGTGGCAGCCCGAGCTGCTCGACTGGCTGGCCGAGGATTTCGTCGCGCACGGCTACGACGTGAAGCACACCCTGGAAGTCATCGCCACCTCGCGCGGCTACCAGCTTCCCGCCGTGGCAGGCCCGCGCGAAAATGAAGCCTTTGTCTTCCGGGGTCCGCTCACGCGCCGCCTGTCCGCCGAGCAACTCAGCGACGCCGTGAGCACGCTCACCGGCGATTGGCCGCGCCTGCCCTCCTCGCTCGAAATCGATTTCCGCGCCGCCGGTTTGATCGAAGGCATCGAACTCCCCAAATGGATCTGGACCGGCGAACCAGTGGAGATCGTGCCGCAACGCGCGGCGCTCCGAGCCGCGCAGGCCGGGCTCGCGGAAGCGCTCAAGGACGCCGCCGACCCGGCCGGGGCGCAGACCGCCGTCGATCAGGCTGCCGCGACGGTCCAGGCATCGCTGGCGCAGCCGACGCTCACCCCCTCCACCGCGCCGACCGGAGAGAGCGCCCGCCACAAAGTCGTTTTCCGCAAGACCTTCACCCTCGATGCCGCGCCCATCGACGCACACGCCACCATCCTCGCGAGCCAGCGTTTCGACGTGATCGTCAACGGCGGCGTCGCCAAGGCCGCGCTGCGCGACGGCTCCCGCGGAGGACGCATCGCCGTGCTCGATCTCCGCTCGCTCCTCCTGCCGGGCGAAAATGCCATCGTCATCGACATCTCCAGCCATACCGAAAAGGGCATGAACGACGACGAGCGCAAAAAGTACCCCGCCTCCACCGCGCATCTCAACCCGCGGAGCGGCTTCGCCTTCTACCTGAAATGCACGCTGCCCGATGGACGCGGCACATTCCAGCTCGGCACGGATGAAAGCTGGCGCTCGCGCCGCCGGCCGGATGGCGCGTGGACCACCGTGGCCTACTCCGATGCGGAATGGGCGCACGCCCTTCCTCTGCCCGCCGGCGTCTCGCCCGTGGACGAAGGCCCGAGCCTCCCGCCCTTGACCCGCAAGGATTTCGCCAACATCCCCGTCGAACTCGGACCGCAACTCGGCGGCGCCGTGAGCACCGCCGCGCAGGCCGGCAGGATCCGCGCCGCCCTGCTCGCCGCGGACCCGCTGATGGTCGCCCTCGATCGGCCCAACCGCGAAGTCGTCGTCCCCGCGCGCGCGAATCTGGCCACCACGATCCAGGCGCTCGAACTCACCAACGGCGCCACGCTCAACGCCAGGCTGCAACGGTGCGCGGCGAACCTCGCGAAGAACGCTGGAACCGATTCCGGCCCGCTCATCGACCGTCTCTTCCGGGAAGCGCTCAGCCGCCCCCCGGGCGCGGAGGAGCGCGACGCCATCCGCGAATTTCTCGGCGCGAATCCAAAGGCCGAAGATCTCGCCGACTTCCTCTGGGTGCTCGTCAATCACCCCGAATTCCAACTCATCAACTAGTCCCGCCAATTGACGTATATCGTCCCTAGGAATTGCTCTGCGCGGGATTACTTGTTGATTGTTTCACGAACTCCCAAACACCCATGAACCGACGCAGCTTCCTTCTCCGAACCATTGGAGCCACGCTCGCTCTGCCGAAATTGCCGTCGCTGATGGCCGCGGCGGTGGATGGAAATTCGGCCGTGCAGACGGTGAAAGGCGCGGGGATGGGGGCTCGGCGCTTTGTCGCGATTGGGAATCTGCTCGGATTCCAGGTGAAGCAGTTTTTCCCGACGACTGCGGGGCGGGAATACGAGAAGACCACGCTGCTGGAGCCGCTGTGGGAGAATCGCAACCAGATGACGCTTTATCGCGGGCTCGATCACGGCGTGAAGGGCGGTCACTTCGCGGTGCATTCGTTCCTTTCCGGCGTGCTCAATTCCGAGGCGCAAAACCGGCCCGATGGCAATGTGACCATCGACCAGTATCTCGCCGATGA
>JANOAZ010000120.1:0-13334 GCA_031411395.1 Chthoniobacteraceae bacterium | reverse complement strand
GGACGCGTTCCGCGTAGGGAATGACGGGGGTCCCCTCGCTCGGCGCTTCCCTTTTCATCCCTCATCATTCATCCCTCATCCCTCTCTTCCATGGCTCAATCTCCGACCCAGCGCGCTGAAGCTCTCATTGAGGCGCTGCCTTACATCCAGCGGTTTCGCGGACAGCTCTTCGTGATCAAGTACGGCGGGAGCGCGATGGAAGACGCGAGCATCGTCGAGCGCTTCCTGCGCGATGTTGTTTTTCTCGAAGCCGTGGGGATCAATCCAGTGCTCATCCACGGGGGCGGCAAGGCGATCACTCATCGGATGCGCGAGGCGGGGCTGAAGCCGCAGTTCGTCAATGGCCTGCGCGTGACCGATGCGCAGAGCATCGAGATCGTCGAGGACGTGCTCGACAATGAGATCAACCCTTCGATCGTCCACATGCTCAATGGCTTCGGCGGCCGTGCCGTGGGCCTGCATGGCAAGAACGTGCTGATCGGCAAGAAGCTGCCGCTCCAGACCGAGGGCAAGGCCACCCGGGTCGATCTCGGCTTCGTGGGCGAAGTGATCGACGTGCGGCTCGAGCCGATCCACGACGCCGTCGCCGCCGAGACCGTGCCGGTCATCTCTCCGCTCGCCCGCGACGACGAGGGCCATGTTTTGAACATCAACGCCGACATCGCCGCCGGCACGCTCGCCGGCCGGCTCCAGGCCACGAAATTCATCTACCTCAGCGACGTGCCCGGGATCATGCGCGATCCCACCAACAAGGAGTCGCTCATCCCGAGCGTCACGCGCGAAGAGATCGAGCAACTGCGCGAGGACGAGATCATCACCGGCGGCATGATTCCGAAAGTGGAGAGCGCCATGCACGCACTCGCGGAGGGGGTGAAAAAAGTTCACTTCATCGACGGCCGCACGCCGCACTCGCTGTTGCTCGAGATCTTCACCAACGCGGGCGTCGGCACCGAGATCGTGGGCTGACCGCCGGGACTTCCAAATAGCGGTGGCGCCAATCTCAGGAGCGCCAATCTCCCGATTGGCTCGGGGGATGCCAATCGGGAGATTGGTGCTCCTGAGTCTCCCTTTTGAACTCACGGATTGCCTGCCCATGCCCGGCCCTGTGTAATCCCGGCCATGAAAACCCCTGGGTTCAGGCGCCGTGTGTTCGTGGTCATGCCCTTTGGGAAAAAGGAGGTGCCAAAAAAGCCGCGGGTCGATGCCTCTCCGACGGCAGACGACGAGCCGCTCAAAGTCGATTTCGACGGCGTCTATCAACTGCTTTTCAAACCCGCGCTCGAAGCCGCGGGGTTACAGCCCTTTCGCGCCGATGACGAGGAAGCCGCGGGCGACATCCTCAAGGACATGTTCGCGGAATTGGTCACCGCCGACTTCGTGCTCGCGGACATTTCCATTCTCAATGCGAACGTCTTCTACGAACTCGGCATCCGCCACACGGTCGGCCCGCGCGGCGTGATCTGCGTGCATGCCGGCTGGGCCGACCGGCCCTTCGATGTCGCGCCGGGGCGTACTTTCAAATACGACGGCAAGCTCTTCCAAGCCGGGGTCCCACGCGATGCTGGGTGGGAGACGCTCGTTGGCACCGAGGCGGAGAGGCTCGGCGAGACGCTGCGCAAGGCGGTGGAGGCCGATCGCGCCACGGAGGGCAGCCCCGTCTATGGCAATCTGCCCAATCTCGTGCCGCCCGACGCGAGCCGCATCGGCACCGCGAAGTTCAAGCACTACCAGGCGCAGTCCGAGGAGTGGAGCCAGCGCGTCGTCATCGCCGGAAAGGAAGGCCGCGCAGAAGACATCCTCACCCTCGCGGGCGACGCGCCATCGCCCTACTATCGGCGCAAGCTGCTGCGGCAATGCGGCGATGCGCTGCTCGCATTGCGGCGATTCGCGCAATCCGAGAAGGTTTTCAAAGAGTTGCGCGAGGACATGGATGGGACGGGATCGGTCGAAGAGTTCCGCGTCGAATGCCAGCTCGCGCTTCTCGCCAACCGCCTCGGGCGCACCAAGGAGGCGGAGCAGAAACTCAGCGACCTCGCCAGGGAAGCGCCCGGTGACATCGAAGCGCAGGGCTTGCTCGGCCGCGTTTACAAAGACATGTGGCGCACCGCGTGGAGCGTCGGCAAGACCCTCGACGAGCGGCTCGCTCTCGCGTGGCGCAATGCCGCCGTCGCGCGCAAGTCGATCGCCGCCTACGAGGGGGCGGTGCGGCGCGATCTCGGCAGCTACTACAACGGAATCAACGTGGTCGCCCTCGCCTCGCTCCTCGAACACACCGCGCGCGCCAACAAGCGCACGGTGAAGCCGGAAGTGCCCGATCTCGAAGATCTCAAGACGGTCGTGCGTCTCGCCGCGACGGCGAAGCTTGAAGACGAGAACGAAGGTGTCTGGGCGCGCGCCACGCTCGGCGAACTCCAACTGGTTTTCGGTCGCCCGCAGGAGGCGCTCGACGAATACGAACAAGCCACGGCCGACCCGGGCCTCACGCAATTCAACATCCGCTCGATGTTCGAACAGGTGCAGCTCTTCCAGCTCCTCGGCTACGAAGCAGCGACGGTCGATCCCGTCGCCACGATGGTCGAGGAAAGGATGGGCGAACTGCCGCAGCCGGCGGCGCGCTTCAATCGGATCGCGATGTGCAGCGGCCACATGATCGACACGCCGGATCGCAAGACGCCACGCTTCCCCGCCGCAAAAGCCGAGGCCGTCCGCGCCGGGATCGCGCGGTACCTCGAGGAGTGGAGCATCGGCGCCGGCGACCTCGCGATCTGCGGCGGCGCTTGCGGGGCGGATATTCTTTTCGCCGAGGAATGCGTGCGCCGTGGCGCGCAGCTCCGGCTGCTGATGGCGCAAGAGGTGGACGATTTCGTCCGCGACTCCGTGCGGCATGGCGGAAACGACTGGGTCAGGCGCTTCCACGCGCTTCGCGAGAAGGCGGAAGTAGCTACGCAGCCCGAACGCCTCGGCAAGGCGCCGAATGACGTCTCGATCTACGCGCGGACAAATCTCTGGATGATCAACACCGCGCGAGTCGAAGCGATCGACAGCGCGAAGATCCACGCGGTGCTCGTCTGGGACGGAAAGTCCTCCGGTGACGGCCCCGGCGGCACCTCCGACTTTCAATCTCGGGTCCGCAGCCTCGGAGGACTCATCGAAATCGTGAACCCAACCACCTTGCCATGACTACTCCCGAACCCGATTACCTCGCCCGCCGCGTCGATGCCCAGAGAGCGTGGCACTCGAAAAAAGCGAGGTGGAACAAGCTGTGGTATCTCTCGCTCGAGATCACGACGATGGTCGCCGGCGCGTGCATCCCCATCATCAACGTGATCCCGGTGGGCGCCGATGCGGTCTGGCAGCGGGTCGCCTCGGCGGCGCTCGCCGCGGTCGTGGTCTTCGCCGCGGGGATCAGCAAACTTTTCAAGTTTCAGGAAAACTGGCTGCGTTACCGCGCCATCGCCGAAAACCTGGAGCGCGAACGCGAACTCTTCGTCGCCGGTTTGGGCGACTATGGGAACGCGGACGCGCAAAAGCGCCTCGCCGCGCTAGTCGATCGCGTCGAGCTGCTCCTCGCGGATCAGACCGCGCAATTCCTCGCCAGCCAGCGCACCGCCCGCGAGACGCCGGACGGCGAGGGCAACGGAGCGAAGTAGGCCGCCGACCGCGGATGGCGCGGATGATTGACCACGGATTACGCGGATAACACGGATGGGATCACTCTCAGCATTCCATTATCCGAGTCATCCGCGTCATCCGCGTCATCCGCGTGATCCGTGGTTAATCCTCGGTGCCATCCGCGGTTTGAGGCGTCTTGTCTGCACCGGCGGGCTGACAACCGCGCGCAGACCGCGCATGATGCGCGGCATGGTGAACAGCGCATTTCGGAAAAAGATGGAAGCTGCCGGCGTCAGCGAGCCGGCGATTCGTGCCTTCGAACGCAGTCACGCTCTCCTCGCGGAGAACGAATCCGGGCTGATCCCGGAGGCGACGATCCAGCCCGCTCGCGACCTGCCCACGCTGGCGGAGATCGCCGCGAGCATCACCCCGGATCCGGCGCTGTTGCGCGAGACTGCGGTGCTGAATCTCAACGGCGGACTCGGCACCGGGATGGGCCTGGAGCGGGCGAAGTCGCTGCTTCCCATTCACGACGGGCTCACTTTTCTCGACCTGACCGTCCGGCAGATTTTGCACTGTCGGCGGACTACGGGCGCGGACCTTCGGTTCCTCCTGCTGAACAGCTACAGCACGAGCCGCGACACGCGGGCGGCGCTCGCGAAGTATCCGGAACTCGGCGACGTGGACGCGATCGAGCTCTTGCAAAACAAGGTCCCGAAAATCGATGCCGCCACGCTGGCGCCGGCGGTGTGGCCGAAGGACCCATCGCTGGAGTGGTGCCCGCCCGGGCATGGCGACCTCTACGCCGTGCTCGCGGCCGGTGCACGATCGAGCGTCTGCTCGGAGAGGGGGTGCGCTACGTCTTCGTGTCGAATTCCGACAATCTCGGCGCGACGCTCGATCTGGCGTTGCTCACCTGGTTCGCGCAAAGCGGCGCACCCTTTGCGATGGAGGTGACGGCTCGCACCGCTTCGGATAGCAAAGGCGGCCACCTCGCGGTGCGCGATGGGCGCTTGATCCTCCGTGAATCCGCGCAGTGTCCGGCGGCGGACATGGACGCTTTCCAGGACGTCGGGCGGCATCATTATTTCAACACGAACAATCTCTGGCTGCGACTCGACCGGCTCCGCGATGCCCTCGTGGCATCGGGCGGATCGCTGCCGCTGCCGATGATCCGCAACAAGAAGACCGTCGATCCTCGCGACAAACATTCGCCCGCGGTCTATCAGCTCGAGACCGCGATGGGCGCGGCCATCGAATGTTTCCCGGACGCGATGGCCGTGGACGTCCCGCGCAGCCGCTTCGCTCCGGTGAAAACCACCGGCGATCTGCTGGCGCTGCGCTCGGATGCCTACGAGATCACCCGCGATGGCCACGTGGCGCTGGCGGCGGAGCTCGGTGAAGTGCCCCCGCACATCGAGCTCGATGAGCACTACAAGGTCGTCGATCAGCTCGAGGCGGCTCTCGCCGGCGGCGTCCCGTCGCTCCGGCGGTGTCGGAGCTTGCGGATCACCGGGGCCGTGTGTTTTTCCCGCGACGTGCGTTTCGAGGGCGAGGTGAAGATCCACAATTCGTCCGAGACGCCGTGTGCCATCCCGGCTGGGACGTACCGCGATCAAACGCTGAATCTCCCGATTTAGTGGCCGTCGATTTCAATCTCAGGAACGCCAATCTCCCGATTGGCATCCCCCGCAAGGCTCATCGGGAAAATCCGGGCGCAGGCGTCGGGCGCGAATATGCTGAGCCATGGAGATGATCGCCTTGCAGCAGCTCGCGGTGGCCCTTGGCCTGGGCCTTCTCCTCGGCTTGCAGCGCGAACGCACGGAGCACTCGATCGGCGGAATCCGCACCTTTCCCCTCATTGCACTGTTCGGCACGGTGTGCGCCCAGCTCGGGCAGAGCTTCGGCGGCTGGATGGTCGCAGCGGGCCTGCTGGCGCTCACGGGCGTCGTGATCTACTCAAATTTCGCCAAGCAAAAAGCCGGCGCGATCGACCCGGGCATGACGACGGAAATGGCCGCCCTCCTTCTCTACGGGCTGGGCGCCTACGTGGTGATCGGCAGCATGATCGTCGCCGTGGTGCTCGGCGGCGCGATGGCGCTGCTCCTGCACTTGAAGAAACCGATGCACACCTTCGCCGGCGCGCTCGGCGAGGCGGACATGCGGGCGATCATGCAGTTTGTCTTCCTCACCCTCGTGATCCTGCCCGTGCTGCCGCACAAGGACTACGGCCCCTACGGCGTCTGGAACCCTTTCCAGATCTGGCTGATGGTCGTGCTCATCGTCGGCATCAGCCTCTCCGGTTACGTCGCCTACAAATTCCTCGGCGCCCGCGCCGGCACGCTGCTCGGCGGCATTATCGGCGGTCTCATTTCGAGCACGGCCACCACCGTCAGCTACGCGCGGCGGACGGCGGAAAATGCGGGCGGCGCCGCGCTCGCCGCGCTGGTCATTGTGATCGCCTCGTGCGTGTCTCTGGCGCGCGTCCTCGTCGAGATCGCCGCGGTCGCGCCGCGTTCTTTCGCAGCCCTGGCGCCGCCGCTGGGCGCGATGCTCCTCGCCGCCTCGGTGATCGCCGCGGGCATGTTCTTTTTCCGGCGCAACCGCGACTCCCCGATGCCCGAGCAGAGGAACCCCGCGGAACTCAAATCCGCACTCATCTTCGGCGCGCTCTACGCGTTCGTGCTGCTCGCCGTGGCCGTGGCCAGGGAGCGCTTCGGCTCCGCCGGCCTCTACACCGTGGGCGTCATCTCCGGGCTCACCGACATGGACGCCATCACGCTCAGCTCTGCCAGCATGGTGGAAAGCGGTCGCACCGACGCCTCCACCGGCTGGCGCACGATCCTGATCGCGGCGATGGCAAACTATGTCTTCAAGTTTGGCACCGTCGCGCTGCTGGGCCACCGCTCACTGGCGCTCCGCGTCGGCGCGGCCTTTGCCCTCGTGCTCGCCAGCGGCGCGCTGATCCTCTGGCTCTGGCCGGGCTGAACGCTATCCCGAACGGATATGGTCGAGATAGAAAGTCACGGGCTGGCCGGGACTGGCGAGGGTCACTTTCCCGAGACTTCCCGTACGGTCACCGGCGCATCCACGCGCAGCGCCACGTTCGCCACGGCGCCGCCGCCACGGCCGTCGAGCACCGTGGCAAAAAGCCGGTAGAGGCCGCCCTCATTGGGAAAGACGATAGTCGCCGTTTGCTTGTCGGCCTTCACCACAGCTTCGGGGAAAGTGGGCGGCGTCGCCTCCTTGTCGCCGCCGCTGCCATACTCGCCGGGATCGCGCTGGAGCAGCCACGTGACTTGCAGTGGATCGCCTTCCGGGTCGGACGCTTCCAGCCTCGCAGTGCCGGTGGCGCCGGGCTTGCCCGTGCGTGCGCCATTGAAGGTCAGCGACTTGATCACCGGCACACGATTCGCGGGCGGCTTGCCGGTCCACAGTTCCGACACGGCCTCGGCGGCGGCGAGGCGGGTGCCGTCGGGAAGAAACATGGAAAACCACGTCGCGGTAACCTCCTGCTTTTGCCCCCACAGGAAAGCATACGAACCGAGGCACATCCCGTCTGAGCCGAGGGCGGCGTTCTTGTAGGCGCGGCGATACGCCTCCGCTTTCTCCGTGCTCGTCGGTTCGGGAAACGCGCCGATCGCGTCCCGCTGCGTCTCCCAAATGCCATTCGGGCCATACTCCGTGAGGATGAACGGCTTCGTTCCGCCGAGCTTGCGATAGCGCTCCGCCACGCTCGCCGCGCCGCCGTAGGAGTTGATGCCGAGGATGTCCACATCCGGGCAGAGCGCGTGGAAGTTCTTCACCTTATCCCCGCCGATCTCCGCGATCACCGTCATCGTCGGATGCGCGGGATCGAGTTCCTTCACCATGCTGGCCAGCCCGTTGATCTGCGTCCACACCGCGCCGTTTTTCCCCTGCGGATCTTCCATCTCATTGCCCAGCCCCCAGCAGAGCAGCGCCGGATGATGCTTATATTTCTCGACGAGCGCCCGGATGTGCTCGCGCTGTTTGATCAATCCCGCGGCATCGCTCCAATCGAAGCCCTGCCGCACCTGCCCGAGCCAGATGCCCGCGGTCACGGTCAGCCCGAGCTTGTGCGCCCGATCGAGCACCTCGCCGAGATGTTCGTCGCCCCACAGCCGCACCGAATTGCCACCCGCCGCGGCCAGCGACTCCAGCGCATCGACTCCACCTCCGCCGCCCTTGATCGGATAGGTCGCGCCGTTCCGCCGGAGTTCGAAGCGACCATCCTTGCCGACGAGTTGCACCTCCATCGGCGCCGCCACGAGGCGGATCGCGCCGAGCAAAATGAGGGTGATCGGGAGGAACTGGGAAGGTTTCATGGCCACCGCGAAAAGTGCGAATCAGTGCGCCGGCGGGAGCATCACGATCCCGTAGTGCGGGGCGATGGCGATCAGCTTTTCGATCTCCGCTGGCGCGGGTGGCAGCGGCGGCGAGTCGGGCGAAGAAAGCTCCGTGGCAAACTCCGCCATGAACTGATCAAACCCTGCCGGCACACATTGGATCAGCATGCGCACGGGCGCCGCGGACTGATTCTTGAACGCGTGCGGCGTCCCTCGCGGGATCTGGACAAAGCTCCCCGCCCTCCCGATCACGATGCGCTCCTCGACGGTGAAAGTGATCTCACCTTCCAGGACATAAAACATCTCCTCCTCCCGCGTGTGGTAGTGCGGCGGCGGCCCGCCACCCGGCGGCACGGTCGCTTCCGCGAGGCAGTAGGCGCCACCGGTCTGCTCGCCCGTCGCGAGCATCACGTATTTGTCGCCCATCGCGGAGTAGGTTTTCCCTTCACCGCGAATGTGATGGATGAACAAGGAATCCGCCATGCGCGGAAGCAAAGACCTCCCGGCGCCGAAAGGCAATGCGCGGCGCAAGCCCCGTGCAGCCATGCGCCACCCGAAGATGGGCAGCCCGGTGCCGCGCGGCCCGGCCATGGTAATGTCACGTTGCGAAGCTGGTCTTCGCGCGGGACCCATGCATCCTTCGCCGCATGAGCACCTCCGAATCCTGCGCCAACGAAAAGACTCCACCCACGCCCAATTCCATCGCCTGGAATGAGCTGATCACCCCCGACCCCGCGGCGGCCATCCGCTTTTACACCGAGCTCTTCGGCTGGACGACGGAAACGATGCCGATGCCGCAGGGCGATTACACCATGTTCAAACTCAGCGGCGAAGCCTTCGGCGGTGTGATGGCCCCGATGCAACCGGGCACACCGCCCAACTGGTTGAACTACGTGTCCGTCACCGACGTCGATGCGAGCGCCGCCAAGGCCGCGAGCCTCGGCGCCAAGGTTTGCATGGGTCCCATGGACATCGGCGAAGTGGGCCGCATCGCCATCCTCGCCGACCCGCAGGGCGCGATGTTCGGCCTGCACCCGATGAAGTAAGCCGCGCAGTCCTTTCGCCCACGGCTCGCCGTCACGCCCGGCGTTCTTTGATCGGGTCGGTGCCGGTGTCGATGGTGGCGCGGACGCCTTCGGCGCGGAGTTCGGCCTGGATGGTTTTGGCGTAGGTCACGAGAGATTCTTCGTCGCCGATAGGCAGGACACGGGCGCGTAGTGATCGCTGAGGAAGCAGATGTTGCGTTCGTGTGTCCCGAGCGGGCGCGGGGCGACGCAGAGCGGATTCACGAGCTTTTCCGTCGCCAAGCGACTCCTTGCGCCCCACTCTCGCGGCGCCACTCGGAAAGACTTCAGCAGAGTTCGGGCGCACCCCCCCATCCCTGTGGCCGACGTTTTCATCTCCTATTCTCGCAAGGACAAAGATTTCGTCCAACGGCTCGACGAAGAGTTGAAACGGCGGGGCCGCGGAGCTTGGGTTGACTGGGAGGGCATCCCGCCGAGCGCAGAATTCATGGAAGAGATCTACGGCGCGATTGAAGCCACCGACTCCTTTCTCTTCGTGCTCTCTCCGGATTCCGTCAGCTCGAAAGTCTGTGGCGAAGAAATCGCCCGTGCTGTCGCACGGAACAAACGGATGGTCCCACTCGTCGCCCGAGAGGTTGATCCCGCAGACGTGGCCCCAGCACTCGCAAAGCTCAATTGGATTTATTGCCGCGAGTCCGATCCCTTTGACGCGGCCACTGAGAAACTGCTCAGCGCGCTCGATACCGATCTCCCGTGGGTACGAGCGCATACCCGGCTCCTCATCCGGGCAAGTGAATGGGAGGCGAAAGGGAGGAATAAGAGTTTGAGGTTACATGGCGACGACCTCCGCAGTGCCGAGCAATGGCTGACCGCGGCCGGTGCCGACAAAGAGCGCCAGCCCACCGCGCTGCAAACCGAATACATCATCGCCAGTCGCAATGCGGAAACCCAGCAGCAGCGGAAGTGGCTCGCCGCGGTGTCGATCGGATTGCTCATTACTGCCGCACTAGCCGTGATGGTGTGGTTCGCCAAACAGGAGGCGGTTAAACAAGGAGAGGGGGCAAAAACCACAGCGGTACAGGCCGATTCTGATCTCGCTCTGACGTTTCGCGGTGATGCGGTGACACCAAATCCTCGGATGTTCCCCTATCTGGCGCGGGCGCTGCGAATTTCTCCCGCGGCCATCCTGCCTCGCCGCTATCTCGTTTCTCTGTTGCGAGATAGATCCTGGATCCTGCCCCAAACGGAGCCGCTTCGGCACGGTGGCATCAAGGCAGCAGCGTTTAGCCCGGATGGGCGCCTCTTGGTGACGATTTCCACGGATCAAACCGCGCGCATTTGGGAGGTGAAAACCGGGCAACCGGTAGGCGAGCCCTTGCTGATCGGCGACGCCATGCTTCACAACGACGTAGTCTTGGCGATCGATTTCAGCCCAGATGGAACACAGATGGTGACTTGTACCGATCACCGCATGGTCATGTGGAACATCCTAACTGGGGAGTCGCTGGGTGAGCTTCCATCGTTGGGGTTTGGCGAATTTTCGACCGCTCAATGGAGCAGGGACGGGCAGCGGATTCTTTCCATGGCATCCACCGGCGTGCTGGGCGTCTGGAACGTCCACACGAAAAAACCAATAGGGGCGCCGATCAAAGCAATCAGCATCAGCCCCGACGGGGCCTACGCAGTCGGGTATGCCAGCTTCGAGAATGACGAGATCCAGCTTTGGAAGTTGGACACCGTAGAAGCCATTGGGACGCCTTGGGGAAAGGCCGAGGGAATCGATCCCCAGGTTACTAACCGTTGGCCACACGCCACCTTCAGCCACGACAGCCAGCGCTTCGCGGTCTGTGCCGGCGCGATCGCTTACGTTTTCAATTCGAAGAGCGGTCAGCGACTCGCCGGCCCCTTACTCCCCCAGCAGGAATTTGGAGGCATTGCCTTCAGCTCGGATGGTCGGCGCCTAGTGACCCGCACCGGGCCGCTTGCGCAAATCTGGGAAGCCGATACAGGACAGCCGAGCGGGAGACCCCTGAGTCATACCGAAGATCTCGATGATGCGGGATTCAGTCCCGACGGCACCCGCTTGCTCACTTGCGGCGGCTCCACCAATTCTGCTGCCCTTTGGGATGTGCAAAGCGGGAAGCGCATCGGCACGGAATTGGCGCACGAAGATGCGATCAGCGTGGCCGCGTTCAGTCCGGACGGATTACGAGTGATCACTGCGTCCCTGGATAAGACCGCACGACTGTGGGATGCCCGGACCGGCGAACCACTCGGTGAGCCCTTGCGGCATGATGCGGCTGTTTCCATCGCGAAGTTCACCCCTCAAGGCGAGAGTGTGTTGACTGTTTCCTCAGACAATCTCGCCCGTCTATGGGAAGCACCCCGGGAGTCCCTCGCCAGTCGTCCGCTACCGCTCGGGAGTGGAGCGACCGTGGTCATGTTCGGCCCGGATGGACGGCAACTTGCGATCGGCTTCTCGGATGGCTCGGTGGTGTTGTGCGATCCAAGGACTGGTCGAAACTCGGAATCGAAGCCGCATCACGGGGAGTCGATTCAGGCGCTCGCGTTTTCGTCCGATGGGCGACTGCTGGCGACCGGGTCGATCGACAAGACTGCGCAGCTTTGGGACGCCGCGACTGGACAACCAAAGGGCCCCCCCCTTCCCCATGATGCGGCGGTCGAAGCCATCGCTTTCAGTAGTGATGGAAAACGAATCCTGACTCGAGACTTCAATGTGCGGGTGTGGGATGTCGAAGCCGGCAGTCAAATCTGCGTCCTGGGTCCCGCTCTCACGACGGTACCGAGTCGGTCCATGAACATGGTTCGCATCATCGATGCCGCGCTCAGCCCGGATGGGCGGTTCGTTTACACTCACACTAATTCGGCTTCGATCGGCGAACAGATTTGGGACGTAAACACCGGCAAGCTTGTCCCGGAATTATCCGAACGCCTGTCGGATGCCCGGTGGATTACTACCGGCCTGATCGATGGAATCGAGGGACATTGGCGATCCGATCCTGGGTCGCCGTTGCAATTTGCTCTCCGCCACTTGGCTCATTTCAGTCCAGACCAAAAGCGCGTTCTCACCTGGTCGGACAACAGGGCTTTCGTTTGGGACGCCGCTACGGGCCATCAACTCGGTGAGAGCCTGCGTCATAAGGAAAAGGTGGAACTCGGAATGTTCACCAGCGATGGAGTCGCGGTCGTAACCGGCGCCGACAACGAAATTCGATTCTGGGACAGTGCAACTGGAAAGGCCTTTAGCGAACCAATTCTGCATCAACGTTCTCTCGATTCAGCCGCTGTCAGCCCAGACGGGCGCCGAGTCGCTACGATCTGCCAAGGCGTCGCTCAGATCCGGGATGTCGCTACGGATCGTGAGTCCAAGCTCCCACCGTGGGTAGCCGAATTGGCTGAAGCAGTTGGCAATCGGCGTCTGGATGAGCGAAGCACCTTGGTTCTGCCGGAAAAGAGTCTCCTCACGCTGCGCCGCGAGTTGATGGACCCAACCCAATCGACTTTCCTGAAAGGCGATGACTTCTGGTCGTGCGTTGGGCGATGGTTTTTTACGCGTGGGCCGGCTCGGACACTTAGTCCAGATTCCAAGGTTACCGCGGAGGAGTTGTCACACGTCCAGACCAAGACATCCATGTCAGCACCAGCGGTACCGTGACTGGAGAGCGTTATCGCCGTTCCCGAATCGCCGACAGCAGGTCGGCCACGAACTCCCCACGCGGCTTGGCGCCGAGGTTGCCTTTGCCGTGGATGCGGACGCTGACGTGGCCGGCTTCGAGGTCGCGGTGGCCGAGGACGAGCATGGTGTGCGTCTTCATCTGCTCGGCGTGGGCGATCTTGGCTTTGATCGGGTCGGTGCCGGTGTCGATGGTGGCGCGGACGCCGTGGCTGCGCAGTTCGGTCTGGATGGATTTCGCGTAGTCCACGAGCGGGGCTTCGTCGCCGATGGGCAGGACACGGACCTGCTCGGGGGCGAGCCAGAGCGGGAAGTTGCCGGCGTAGTGTTCGATGAGGAAGCCGACGAAACGCTCGTGCGTGCCGAGCGGGGCGCGGTGGATGCAGAGCGGGGTCTTGCTCGTGTTATCCTTGTCCTTGTAAGTGAGGCCGAAGCGCGCGGGCACGGCGAAATCGACCTGATTGGTGGCGAGGGTGAATTCCTTGCCGATGATGCTCCAGATCTGGATGTCGATCTTCGGGCCGTAGAAGGCGGCTTCGTTGGGCACTTCGATGTAAGGCGCGCCGCTGGCGATGAGGACGTCGCGGACCATCTTCTCGGTCTTGAGCCAGAGGGCACTTTCATCGACGTACTTCT
>JANOAZ010000119.1:0-3415 GCA_031411395.1 Chthoniobacteraceae bacterium | reverse complement strand
GCCCCCGTTGAGGATCTTCAAGTTGCCGGCTTCGATCACGACATCACCGCCGTTGCCGCCTCCAAGCAACGAGGCGACCGAGACACCGGTGAAACCATGCAGACCGCCTTTTCCATCGATCGAAAAAGTGCCTGCTGTGATTGAGACGCTGCCTGCGTTCCCGCTCCCCAACAACGTATCGGAATCGATATGCCCTCCAGACGCGATTTCCAAGCGGCTGACGCGCACTGAGACATTCCCTCCATGACCGCTGGAACGCGTGCTGGAACTGATCACTGCGCCTCCGACGAGCCTCAGCGCTTGGTCAACGGAAATCGTCACGTTGCCCGCATCACCCGTCGCCAGGTATTGGGATTCCGCAAAGATCCCCGTGAACTGCAAAGGCGTCGCCCTCCCGTCCAACGACATCGAACCCGCGTTGATGGTGATATTGCCACCACGACCATTGGAAATCGTGCTAGAGCTGATCCGTCCGTTGCCGACGATACTCAACGTACCGACGACGTTAACCGCTATGTTTCCGGCATCACCCGAGTCGAAGAAATCGATGAAATCCGAGTTGGCGAAGATCCCCGTGGTCGTCTCTGGCGTCGCCCTCCCGTCCAACGACATCGAACCCGCGTTGATGGTGATATTGCCACCACGACCACTGGAAATCGTGCTGGAGCTGATCTCTGCTCCTCCGACGATACTTAACGCGCCGTCAACGCTAACCATCACGCTGCCGGCATCACCCGTGTCCACGGCATCAGCAAAGACCCCCGTGAACTCTTCCAGCGTCGCCGTTCCATCCAGCGACATCGAACCTGCGTGAATGGTGAGATTGCCTCCATGACCGCTGGAAAACGTGGTGGCGCTGATCACTCCTCCTGCGCCGAGGGTCAAGGCTCCGGCAATTTCAACATCCAGATTACCACCAGCACCCGTCCCGTTGCTGGCGTCCGCAAAGATACCGGGGCTTGAGATCGCGGTCGCCCCGGAGATCAACAACGACTCAGTCATCAAACTAACATCCGCTCCCCGACCCGCTGATCTGGTAGTGCCGTTGATGTTGCCCCCGTCGGTCAGGATCAGGTGGCTCGCCTCCGCCGCGATGGAACCCGCGTCCCCGGAGCCGCTCTCCGCACGGGAGCGAATCGAGCTGGATCGAACACCATCATCTCCATCCACCAGCAGTTCGCCCGCTCGAAGGGAGAGACTGCCACCGCGACCCGAACCCTGCGCATTCGCCTCTGCGCGTCCGCCTTTCAAAAAAGACATCGTGTCGGCCGTCAGCTCCACCCCGCCTCCGGCATTGCCCCCTTGGTTGATGGAGCTGATCGTCGAGGACTCCGTCACGACCAGCTTTCCACCGCGGATCCCCACTTTGCCGCCGCCTCGGGCGCTGTCGATTTTTGCGGTCGAGCCAGCTTTCAAGAGAATGTCACCGTAGGCTGGGAATGCGGCCTCGCGAAAGGGAGCGGAGGGATCGCCCGCCGTGTGGGGAAGTTCGCCCGGCCCTCTGGCACTAAAGAGTGAAAGATTCCCACCGGGCGCTGTCAGCGTCGCGCCCGTGAGCGTGATGTCTCCGGCGATCAAGCTCAGGCCCATGCCGTCCTGGGCGACAAGGTTCGTCCTGTCGAAGGCAACGCCCGCGGGGGCGCTGCTCAAAAATCCAAACGCGGTCACCGGCGCTGAGGTCAGCGAGTCCTGCGAACCGAGCGTCGAATTGAAGCGCCCGCCGTCGGCGAGCTTCACGTAGTCGGCGGTCGTCACGGTGAAGGAGCCGCTCACGTCGAGCGAGGCGTTCGGCCCGAAGACCACGCCCTTCGGATTCATCAGGAAGAGGTTCGCTCCGGGAATGGTCGAGCGCAGAGTGCCGTCGATCGAGGAGGGGCTGCCGCTGGTGACGCGGGCGAGCACATTGGCTGCGTCGCCCGGGCCGCTGAAGGTTGCCGACTCTCCCACGACCAGGTTCAGTTCGCTGAAGCTGTGGAAAAGATTGCCGCCGACTTTGGTGCCGAGGGTGTGTGGAATCGCGAAGTCGTTGTTCACTTTCCCGATCGCGCCCGCGGGACCGAGCGAGCCGTCGGTGACGACCCCGCCGTGCGACAGCGCCGTAAAAACCAGCCACCATGAAATACAGCAGCAGGCGCAGCGCGCGGACCCCCGCGTGAACGACCTCATGTGTGTTTGTTTAGTCATTCGTGGGGCAGGCGACTCGGCTCCTTCACCGCTGGATCGGCATGCACCTCGGCGACGTTGGCGAGCCCAAGCTCGCCGCCACCAGCACTGAGGGGGAAACCGGAATCATCGTGCCCGGACTTTGCCAATCCCGGTCCGCCGAACGCGAGCCGCAATTTGGTCCGGCTTTTCCGCACCCCGGCACTCGATGCCAGTCCCTTGAATGTGTCTTCACTCCCCGCGATCGAGCCGGTCACCGCTTCGGCACGAAGGTGGTATGGTGCCGACCCACAGCAGCGTGCAAGTGACGAGCGCCACTAAAACCGGCGCGACACTCACCTTCACCGACCCGCTCGGCGCCACTGGCACGGGCCGCTTCCACAGCGTCCTCGTCCAGCCATAGACCATCCCGCATTCTCACTCACTTCCATGTTCACCCCACACCTCCTCGCGCTCCTCGCATGCACGCCGCTCCTCGCCCAGGACCCCGTGCCCTCGCTCCCGCCGGCGCGCACGGTCGTGGTCTTCGGCGACTCGATCACGGAGGCCGCAGCGCTGCGCGACCAGGCGTGGCTGCGGGTCGTGGAGCGCGAGAGCGAGGGCGCCTTGAAGATGGTGAATGAAGGCAAGGGCGGGCGGGCCTGCGCCTCCGTCCCCGAGTTGGAAAAAATGTTCTGGCGGCATCCGCGCATCGATCACCTCGTGATCGCGCTCGGGACGAACGACTCGCGGGACATCACCGCCGGGTGCGTGCCGAAGGCGATGGGCAGCATCCGCAAGATGGTCGAGCGCGCCCGCGCCACCTACGGCCCCGCGCTGCCCGTGCTGCTGGTCGGCCCGCCGAATATCAACAAGGCTGCGCTCGTCGCGAGCAAGCCCATCGCCCACGAGCGCGAGGCGAAACTGCGCGAACTCGGCGACGGTTTTGAGAAGCTCGCGAAGGAAATCGGGTGCGACTATGTGAGCACGTTTGGCGTCGTGCCAGAGGCGAGCATGAGCAAGGACGGAGTGCATCCGGACGCCGCGGGTCATCAACCGATCGCCCGCGCCATCCTCAAGAAACTCATCCCTTGAATGGCATCCGCCTCCATCCTTTCCGACGCCTCGCCCTCACCGTGGGACATTGCCGAGAGGCGCGGCGCCTGCCTAGAGTCCGCGCATGAGCAGCGGTGAAACAAACAGCTTCAACTTTGCCAGCGACGTGATGGAGCGCTGGGCGACACTCCGCCCTCACGACCATGCGCTCTGGTGT
>JANOAZ010000118.1:0-9229 GCA_031411395.1 Chthoniobacteraceae bacterium | reverse complement strand
GAAAATCATCATCCTCGGCGGCGGGCCGAACCGCATCGGGCAGGGCATCGAGTTCGACTACTGCTGCGTCCACGCCGCGTTCGCGCTGCGCGAGGAGGGCTTCGAGACCATCATGGTCAACTCGAACCCCGAGACCGTCTCGACCGACTACGACACCAGCGACAAACTCTACTTCGAGCCGCTCACACTCGAAGACGTGCTCAACATCTGCGAGCAGGAGAGCGAGAACCTCTTCGGCGTCATCGTGCAATTCGGCGGCCAGACCCCGCTCAACCTCGCCGCCGGACTGCAAGCCGCCGGCGTCCCGATCATCGGCACTTCGCCGCATTCCATCGAAATCGCGGAGGATCGAAAGCTCTTCGGCGCGATGCTCGAGAAGCTGGACATCCGCCAGACCCACGGCGGCACCGCGGTGACGGAAGACGAAGCCGTGAGCGTCGCCGAACGCGTCGGCTACCCCGTTCTCGTGCGCCCGTCATTCGTGCTCGGCGGACGCGGCATGATGCTCGTTCACAACGAAACCGACCTGCGCCGTTACGTGCGCGAAGCCGTCGAAGCCAGCCCCGGCGCGGCGCCCGGCACGGCGGCGAATCCCATCCTCGTCGATCACTTCCTCGAAGACGCCACCGAGGTGGACGTCGATTGCATCAGCGACGGCGAGACCGTCGTCATCGGCGCGATCATGGAACACATCGAGGAAGCCGGCATCCACAGCGGCGACAGTTCGTGTGTCATCCCGCCGTTTTCGCTCAGCGATGCGGTGAAGGAGGAAATCACCCGCAGCACCAAGGCGATGGCCAAAGAGTTGAACGTGCGCGGGCTGATGAATGTGCAGTTCGCCGTGCAGAACGAAACCGTCTTCGTCCTCGAAGTGAACCCGCGCGCCAGCCGCACCGCGCCGTTCGTTTCCAAAGCCATCGGCGTCGCGCTGCCAAAACTCGCGGCGAAGATCATGGCCGGGAAGACGCTCGCGGAACTCGGCTTTACCGCCGAAATCATCCCGCCGCATTTTTGCGTAAAGGAAGCCGTCTTCCCCTTCATCCGCTTTCCCGGCATCGACATCGTCCTCGGCCCGGAGATGAAATCCACCGGCGAAGTGATGGGCATCGACCGCACGCTCGGCCTCGCTTTTGCCAAAGCGCAGATGGCCGCGCAGCCCGCGCTCCCGAGCAAGGGCAACATCTTCATCAGCGTCTCCGACGCCGAGAAAAAGAAGGTCGCCGACATCGCAAAGGGATTCACCGATCTGGGTTTCACCGTCTTCGCGACGAGCGGGACCGCCGCCGCGCTCAAGGCCGCGAAGGTGCCGGTGAAAAAGCTTTTCAAGCTCAACGAGGGCCGCCCCAACGCGCTCGACATGGTGAAAAACGGCGAGCTCGCGATGATCGTAAACACCCCGAGCGGCAAGGTCGCCCGCGAAGACGAAGTGAAAATCCGCAGCACCGCCACGGCGAATCGCATCCCGATCTTCACCACCCTGCGCGGCGCCCGCGCCGCCCTCGAAGGCATCCGTGCCCTGCGCGAACACGGCCTCAGCGTGAAGTCGCTGCAGGAATACCACGCCTGACCGAGGTCCCGCAGCGGCGAAACGACATGAGCGGGGCGGAGGAAGGTGGTTTCCAAAAACACGCCGTCATCCTGAGCGGAGCGCCGCGGGGGCGAAGGCGGGGCGGCGCGCAGTCGAAGGATCTCTCACTATTTCCGCCCGGGAAGCGCGTCTGCGGGGAAATAGTTGGAGATCGTTGCCTCCCCACCTCCGCCCGCTCGGCTGTCTCGCAGACTCGGCTCGACTGCGCTTTGGTCGCTTAGGCTCCCTTCGCTCCGCTCAGGATGACGGTGTGTTTTGGAGACTGCATACCGCGATAAAAAACCGCCCGCGTGTCAGGCCCTTCAGGTTGATCCGGTGCCCATTTCACGCAGCCCTGCGCGCTCGCCGGGCGTCAGCGGATTACTTCGCTTTCGCCGTCTGGATTTTGAATGGCTTCTGCAATTCCTCCGCCGTCCACGGTTTCGTGCGGCCCTTTGTCGCGGCGCGAACCGCCGCCACTTCCTGCGGTGAAACGGCGCTCTCGGAGTGCTCCCACTCGCGGCGAATGTAAGTCAGCGCGCCAGCCACGTCTTCGTCACTGAGGATCGGGAGGCCGGGCATTTCGAGCTGCCACTTGGTGCCGGCCACTTCGATCGGGCCGGTGAGGCCGCCGAGGACGATGCGGATCGCGCGATCCGCCGGGCCGAGCACCCATTCGGAATTGAGCAACGGCGGAGCCAGCCCGGGCATGCCGGCGCCGGTCGGCTGATGGCACACCCCACAGAGTGTCGTGTAAGTCACCTTGCCCTTCGTGAAGAGCGCCTGCTGTTCGGGCGTGAGGGGGACGACTTTGACTTCGAGTGCGCCCGGCTTGCCCGGCCACGTGAGTTGCCGCTCGATCTTCGCGGCGAGACTCTTCGCTTTGGGCTCAGCCTGGAGCGCGGCGAGACTCGTGGGCGCGGCGTCGAGTTTGATCAGATTGGGCGTCCGCGCGCCCTTCGCTGGCGCTTTCGCGGCAGACTTCCCGGCCATCCCGTTGAGCAGCGCGATCTGCCGGCTGCTCCCTGCTTTCTGCGCAGCGGCGAGTTCGAGGAGCCGGGCGATCTTCGGGCCGCGGCGCTCTTTCATCAGCGTGGCGGCGAGCGTGCCGAAGATGCCGCTGGCGGCGAGCCTGGCGTCGCTCTCTGGAGTGTCTTTGAGGAGCGCTTCGAGAAACTCCAGTTCGCGACCGGCGAGCCCGCTCACCACGGCCTCGGCGCAGAGCGAGCTGGTGGCATTTTCCAGCAAAGTGACGAGCGCCTTTTCCGTTTCCGGCCCGGGCTGGCTGCTGAGCTTGAAGGCCAGATGCAGTCGCACTTCCGCGCTCGGATCGTTCACGCGCTTGAGCAATTCGGCGATCTGCGGTTCGCCCGCGAGCCGCACCGCCGCGGCGCGCACCTTTTCATTCGGATCATCCAACGCCGCCGCGATCGCGCCGGGCGTGAGCGCATGCAAACCTTCCAGCGTCCACAGCGCCTGCACGCGGGCCTCGGGGGATGCCTTCGCATTGGCGGCGATCTTTTCCACCGCCGGAGCCGCCGCACCTTCGCCCCGCTCCACGAGCACCCGCTGCGCTGCGTCGCGCACCCAGCCATTCGCGTGGGCGAGCAGTGGGACGATTTTTTCCGTCTCCCGTGGCAGCTTCACCGCCGAGGGTTTCGCGCCCGTGGGCACGACGCGGTAGATGCGCCCGAGATTGATTGGCGTCTCGAGTTTCCGGTCCTTGATGTTCGCTACGAGGTAGTAGGTGAGGTAGCCCTTGTGCTGCAAAATGCCCCGCGCCATGTCCACGATGTAGAGCGCGCCATCCGGCCCGGTGCAGGCGTTCACCGGGCGAAAGCGCTCGTCGGTCGAGGTGAGAAACTCCTTCCCTTCATACGCGTTCTTCGCGGTGACCACGCCGTCCTTTTCCGAAAGAATCAGCCGCTTCACGAGATTGCCGGACGGCTCGGGGATGAACGCGTTGCCGCGGAATTCCTTCGGGAAAAGATCGCCGCGATAGATCGCCGCTCCGCAGGTCGCGGTGACCGCTTGCAGCGAGCCATTCGGCCGCAGCGTGCCTTTCACCGGCGTGCCGTCGGGCTTGGTCGTGTTTTCCAGGTAGCCGCGATTGACGCCCGGCGTCGGGCCCGCCGGCCAGCACGTCTGGTCGCGCATGACCTGGAAGCCGACGCCCGTCTTCTCCGCGAGCCGCGGATTGCGCGCGTAGTAGGCGGGCGGGAAAAGATCGGTGCGGAGCAGGTCGCTGTTCGAGTTGTAAAACTGCCGGCCCCAATCGTCCTGCGTGCGGCCCCATTGGCCGGAACCGGTGATGTCTTCGCTGAGAAATTTCCCCTGCTCGAGGCGGTAGCGGGCGTTGTGGTTGCTGGAGGAAATCCAGTTGTCCATCGTCCACGTCGGGCTGTTTGCCATGTGCTCGGGCTGCCCGCCTTTGGTCGCGTATTTCTCGCTGATGATTTCCTTTTTGTCCGCCACGCCGTCGCCGTCGGTGTCGCGATACCACGCGAGGATCGGCGGCTCCGAGACCACCGCGCCATCGCCCAGCGCCATCACCGCGCGCGGCATCACGAGCTTGTCCACGAAGACCGTGGATTTATCCATCGCGCCGTCGCCGTCGGTGTCTTCGAGCCGGCTGATCCGGCCGATCGGCTGGTCCTCGCCGGCGCCGTCCACGTCGTGCATGTAGTTGCGCATTTCGCAGACGTACATCCGGCCCTGGTCGTCCCACGAGATCGCCACCGGCGCCTCGATCATCGGCTCGGAAGCGACCAACTCGACCTTGAAGCCGGGGGCCACCTTCAAAGTCTTCATTTCCTCCTGCGCGGTGAGCACGCGCGGCGCGGGTGGGCGGAAATGAAGCACAGGATTTTCCGGTCCGCCGCCCGCGCGCTTGGCGCTCTGCGCGGCGGCGATCGCGGGGTCGCTGGAAAGGACCGTCACCACCGGCTTCGGGTCCGCGGGTGCCGAGGTCGGCTTGGCGGCCTCGGGTGTGGCAGCCTGGGGAGTCGGCGTTGAGGCGGGCTTTGCGGCGTCCTTCTTTTTCGAGTCGGGAGACTTGCCGAGTTCTGCCCCCAGGGCCGTCACCTTCGGCACCGGTTCGTTCGCGCCGGCGTATTCGTTCCAAGCTTTTTGAATGAACTCCGGCGCGGGTAGCTCGCCTGCGATCACGAGGAATCGCGCGCGAAATTCCGCCACTCCCTTCGCTGGGATCGTCGCCTTCCAGAACGCACCGAACCGCCCGTAGTCGCGATAGGCCGAGGCCGCGGCATCCTTGGGATTCGCCGGATGGTTCAGATACACCACGCTGTAGCGCTTGCCCGCGAGCGTGAAAGTTTCGCCGAACCACGGGTAGCCGCGGTCCTTGTGCGCGTTCGCGTTTTCGACCGGATATAGATACGTGGTCTTCGTGCGATCGACTTCATCGGCAGGCCGAAAATGCAGGCCGGAGTGTTCGGGATCGCCATCGAGCACCGTCTCGCCCGCCATGGCCTTGAGCTTCGAGACCATGTCGATCAGCGCATATGCGGGCGCCGGCGCCGGGAGGAAAGTCAGCGTGCGTTCCTCCTCGATGATCGTCTCGGTCTGCTTGCCGCCCGTCCAGCGCACCAGCGAGGTGAAGCTCGCGCGGTCCGCGCCGGCCTCCTGCGCGAGGAAAAGTTCATGCACCTGGTCGCCGCCTTTCATGTGCCAGCGGTCGTACACTTTTCCACCCACGCCGATCTTGTTCCAGCCGATGTAGATCCCGCGATGATGGGTGAAGGATCCACCCGCGCCCTTTGTGATCGGAGCCGCGCCCTCCGCATCGAAGACGTGCAGGAACGGCTTGTAGGTTTCGTTGTTCCGCGCCGGGGTCGAGGTGTCGTGCGCGTTCATGTAACGGGCGACGATCTTTCCATCGCGGAGCACATCGAGCGATTCGCCGGGAGTCTCCTTAAAGCTGAAGCCGGCCCCGGCCGCGGCGGAGTGGAGGAGCAGAATGGCGATGAATGCGAACCCGATGCGGGGGAGGGGAATGGTGGAGCAGTTCATGGAATGCGGGGAGTTTGGGAATGAAGTATTTGGCGACACGGCGTGTCCTGTCGATGGCAACTCGGGAAATGCGCCGCGGCGCGGGCATTCTTACGAGCGCGGGGGAGTTTCCCTACGCCGCGACCGCCACGCGCCGCAACTTCGCGATCACCTTCGGCACGATCTCCAGCGCCTTCTCCACCTCGGCCCGCGTATTGAAGCGGCTAAACGAAAAGCGCAGGCTCGACCGCGCGCGTTCGTCGCGGAAGCCCATCGCCTTGAGCACGTGCGAGGCATGAATGCTCCCCGTGGTGCAGGCCGACCCGCTCGAACAACAGATGCCCTGCTGATCGAGCAACATCAGCACGCCCTCGGCGTCCACGTCGCTGAAAGCCAGGTTCGAAGTATTGGGCAGCCGATGCTCGCGGTCGCCGTTCACGTGCGCGCCTTCCACAGTGGCCAGCAGCGTGGTCTCGAAATGATCGCGTAACGCGCGGACCTCCGTCGCCTCGTGGTCCATGAACTCCCCGGCGACCTCGCACGCTTTTCCCAGCGCCACGATGCTCGCCACATTCTCGGTCCCCGCCCGTTTGCCGTGCTCCTGTCCGCCGCCGATGAGGTAGGGGTGAAACTTGGTGCGTTTGTTTACGTAGAGCACGCCGACGCCTTTCGGGCAGTGCAGCTTGTGTCCGGAGAGCGAGAGGAAGTTGATCTTAGCGTGATCGAGATTGATCGGGATCTTGCCGATGGCCTGCACCGCGTCGGTGTGAAAAAGCGCGTGCTTCTTCCGCACGATGCTCGCGATCTCATCGATCGGGAACAGCACGCCGGTTTCATTGTTCGCCCACATCACCGAGACGAGCGCCGTGTCCGGGCGCACCGCCTTTTCCAGCTCGTGCAGATCGACCTGCCCGCGCTCATCGATGCCGAGCCAGGTCACTTCCACGCCGCGCTTCGCCAGCGCCTCGCAATGCTTCAGCGTCGCGCTGTGCTCCACCCGCGTGGTCACGATGTGCTGCCGGTCGCGATCCATGAGCAGCGCGGAATTGATGGCCGCGTTCGTCGATTCCGTCCCGCAGCTCGTGAAGAGAATCTCACCCGGTTCGCATCCGAGCAGCGCTGCCACCCGTTCGCGCGCCTTCACCAGCGCCTTGCCCACCTGCTGCCCGAAGCGATAGCCGCTCGACGGATTGCCATACAGGTCGGTGAGAAACGGCATCATTTCCTCGACCACGGCAGGATCCACTTTCGTGGTCGCGTTGTTGTCGAGATAGATGAGGTCGTGGGCTTTCATGGCTGGGTCGAAGGGCGCGAATCCTAAATGCAATCCACGCGCCGCGCCAACCGAAGATTGTGTCATGTGCCGTCGGCCCAAAACAAAACCGCCGGGCCCCTTGCGGAACCCGGCGGTCTGTTTGATTTGCTAGCTTTGGCTAAGTAAGCGCGGGGCTTAGTAGTCCATGCCGCCCGGAGGATGCCCGTGGGCATCGCCGCCGCCGGCTGGGGCTTTCTTCTCAGGAGCCTCGGTCACGACACACTCGGTCGTGAGCAGGAGCCCGGAGATCGAAGCCGCGTGCTGGAGCGCGCTGCGGGTCACCTTGGCGGGGTCCACGACGCCCGCCTTGATGAGGTCTTCATAGACGCCGGTCGCGACGTTGTAGCCTTCGGCGCCCTTGCGCTTCTTGACTTCCTGCACGATGAGCGCGCCTTCTTCGCCGGCATTGTCGGCCAGGGTGCGGAGCGGCTCTTCGATCGCGCGACGCACGATCAGCATGCCGATCTTCTCGTCGCCTTCGAGCTGGAGGGTGTCGAGCACCTTCTGAGCACGGATGAGAGCGACGCCGCCGCCGGGGACGATGCCTTCTTCCACCGCTGCACGGGTGGCGTGAAGGGCGTCTTCGACGCGGGCTTTCTTCTCTTTCATCTCGGTCTCAGTCGCGGCGCCGACATTGATGACGGCCACGCCACCGGCGAGTTTCGCAAGGCGCTCCTGGAGCTTCTCCTTGTCGTAGTCGCTGGTTGTTTCCTCGATCTGGCGGCGAATCTGCGAAACGCGGCCCTGGATGTCGGCCTGCTTGCCGGCGCCTTCCACGATGGTGGTGTTTTCCTTGTCGATCGTGACGCGCTTGGTGCGGCCGAGATCTTCGAGGCCGATATTCTCGAGCTTGAGCCCGAGATCTTCGGTGATGCAACGGCCACCGGTGAGGATGGCGATGTCTTCCATCATGGCCTTGCGGCGATCGCCGAAGCCGGGAGCCTTGACGGCTGCCACCTGGATCGTTCCGCGGAGCTTGTTCACCACGAGGGTCGCGAGGGCTTCGCCTTCGACGTCTTCTGCGATGATGAGGAGGGGCTTGCCGGTCTTCGCGGTCTTCTCGAGCACGGGGAGCAGGTCCTTGAGGGACGTGATCTTCTTCTCGTGGATGAGGATGTAAGGGTTGTCGAGGATGGTCTCCATCGACTCCGCATTGGTCACGAAGTAAGGCGAGAGGTAGCCCTTGTCGAACTGCATACCTTCGACAACGTCGAGGCTGGTTTCGATCGACTTGGCTTCTTCCACCGTGATGGTGCCGTCCTTGCCGACCTTGTCCATCGCGTCAGCGATGATCTCGCCGATGGTGGTGTCCCAGTTGGCGGAGACGGTGGCGACCTGTGCGATTTCCGTGCGGTCTTTCACCTTCTTGGAGATGCGGGCGATCTCGGCGACGAGCGCTTCGACGGCCTTGTTGATGCCGCGCTGGAGCGAGGTCGGGTTGGCGCCGGCGGTCACGTTCTTGAGGCCTTCCTTGTAGATGGCTTCGGCGAGAACGGTCGCGGTGGTGGTGCCGTCGCCGGCGATGTCGCTGGTCTTGCTCGCGACTTCGCGAACGAGCTGCGCACCCATGTTTTCATACGGGTCTTCGAGTTCGATTTCCTTGGCCACGGTCACACCGTCTTTGGTGATCGTCGGGCTGCCGAATTTCTTGTCGAGGATGACGTTGCGGCCACTTGGCCCGAGGGTTGCCTTAACCGCTTTCGCGAGTTTTTCGACACCACGCAGGAGACCCTGGCGGGCGGCTTCGTCGAAGAGGAGTTGTTTAGCTGCCATTGTAGTTAGTGAGGTAAGTAGATTGTTAGTTGATTAACCGATGATGCCGAGGATGTCGTCTTCGCGCATGATGAGGTGGGTTTCGCCGTCGATTTTGACTTCGGTTCCACCGTATTTGCTGATGAGGACGGTGTCGCCCTTCTTGACGGTGAACGGAATGATTTTCCCGTCGTCGTCGCGTTTGCCGGTGCCGAGGGCCACGACTTTGCCTTCCTGGGGCTTCTCTTTGTGGGCGTCGGGAATGATGATCCCGCCTTTTTTGACTTCACCGGCCTCGAGAGGCTTGACGAGGACCCGGTCTGCGAGGGGTCGAATGTTGACTGCCATGTTGGTAGTTACTTTCTAGTTTGTTGGTTGTTGGTTTGGTTTCTACTGGGACGCCGGTTGTTAGCCTCCGGTCAGGGTTAGCTCACTGGAAGCTAACTGCGGCGTCGGTAAATTACTTGGACTGAATTGGAGCGATCTTATCGCTGCTCGCCTGTCCGCCTTCGATGCAGAAAAATTGGGGCTTTTCATCGAGGATCGCGCTGGCACTGCCGGGTGGCGCGAGCACCTCGCTTTGATTG
>JANOAZ010000117.1:0-26922 GCA_031411395.1 Chthoniobacteraceae bacterium | reverse complement strand
CGAACGCCTTGGCGCGCAGCGCCGAATCTAAAAAAAGTCAGCCTGTGCTTGCTAAGGACCACTTATCTCCGCGGGCGGCGGCGGGGCGGAGCTGGCGGCACCCGTTGGGCGCTCCGCCCCGCCTCCGCCCGCGGAGATCAGTGGTCCTTCGCAAGCTCAGGATGACTTTTTTTCGATGCGGCGCTGCGCGCCAAGGCGTTCGACTTCCCCGCCTCCCGACATATTCCGGTACATCCTCTGAGAGTGGCGCTGACGCGCGATTGCTGGAATGGCGCGCGGAGCGACGCCATCCACCAAGGCGCGTTTTCAACTGACTTTGCGTTGAAGTTGACCCGCAGACTCCCGCTGAATTCAGAGATAGATCCGCACCATCTGCCGCCAGTAGCGGAAGCGGTGGGCATCGCCGCACCAAGAGTGCAGTTCGTTCCCGATCTTCTGGGCGGTCAGCGCACGGCTGAACGCGACGTTGTTTTCGTAGAATGGATCTTCATCTCCGACGACGAGCGTGAAGCGGATTTTACGGACCGCCTTGAGCCGGCTGCGGTCCGCGATCAGCGGCAAGAAATGGCTCGGCATGATCTCGCGCAGTGCGTCGCTGTAGTAGCCGTGGAAGAGGGAATGGTAGTGCGCCGTGTGCAGGGTGAGATCGTAGCGCCCGCTCAGGGCGAGCACGCGCTCGAAGTGTTCCGGATGGCGCAATGCGATGGCCACCGCGTGGTACGCGCCGAAGCTGCAGCCATGGACGCTGAGCGGTGAGCGGGGATTTTTCCGGGCGGAAAAAGGCAGCACTTCCCCGACGATGTAGCGCTCGAACTGGAGGTGGCGCTCGATGCGTTGCTCAGGCGATTTTTCAAAACTGTAGAGGCACTCATCATCGATGCCATCCACGCAGATGACCTGGAGCTTTCCGGCTTCGATCCGGTGCCGCAACGAGTGGATCATGCCGTGATTTTCGTACTCGTAGAAACGCTCCTTGCGCGACGGGAAGACGAGCAGACGCGGCCCGCCCGTGCCGAAGACCAGCAGCTCCATCTCGCGTCCGAGCGCCGGACTGTGCCACTTGTGATATTCGCGGTTCATGGGAGCAAGCCCAGTTCGGACAGGGATGCACGCACGTGCGCCGCCCACAGCCGGTAGGCCGCGGCGCTGAGGTGCAGGCCATCGGCGAGGAACAAATCCGCGCGCGGACGCCCGCTCCCAGGCTCGACCATGAGCGAAGCGAGATCGAGAAACCGCGCTTGCGGCCAGCTCGCGAGCGTCTCGCGGATCAGCGCATTGGCGCGGAGGATCCCGTTCAGATTCCCGATCCGGGCCGGGCTGGGCTTGATGGAAATGAAGACGAGCGGCACGAGGCCGAGCCGGTCGTCGATCCGGGTGACGAATTCCTCAAAGTGCCCGCGCACCTCCTCCGGCTGCGCGCCCTGGTCGAGATCGTTGTCGCCCGCATAGAGCACGAGCGCGCGCGGCTCCACCGGGAAGACGAGCCGCTCCATCTCGGCGACACATTCGCGGAGCGTGGAACCTCCGAAGGCGCGGTTGACCACGGGCAGGCCGGCGAAATCCTCAGACAGCGTCTCCCAAAAGCGAATCGACGAACTGCCGTAAAAGAGCACCGGATCGCGCGGCAAAGGCACACGCGATTCCGCCTGCGCGAAGGCGCGGAATTCAGGTTCGAAGATCGACATCGTTTGCGACACAGCACGGGCCTTGCCCCCGGCACAGTGCCATGGCGTTTCCAGGAACGGGAACCGATATTTCGGCCGCACGCGAGCGGTGGGTTTGCCGCGGGCGGAGGATCGGGGTAAGCAGCCCTATGAAAACGCTGCTGTGCGGTTCGCTCGCCATTTTCACCTGGGGGATGATGACGCTCGGCGAGGTGGCGCAGCGCGTGGTGACGGAGGAGATTCCCATCGGCTTCCTGCCTGCGGAGTGGGTGAATGCCGGGCTGCGAAAATCCATGTCACCGCAGGGCCGCGCGACGATGGTGACCCCGACGGGGCCGGTGCGCGTGGCGGATGCGGCAGAGCGCGTGGCCGCGGCGAGGCAGGCGCTGGAGCAACTGCAAAAAGCACCGGCGGTCGTGCCGCTGGAGATCAGCTTTGCCACTACCGCCCGCCGCGTGGTGCAGCGCCTCCCGGTCGAGCCACCGGTGGTGAGCAGCGGCATCCCCGTGCCCGACCGTTACGATCCGCCGCGCCTCATTCAGAACGGCGCCGGCGGTGTCATCGTGGTGCCGGCGATGCCGCGCGATTTCCGCACCCGCAATGTCGGACCCGGCACCGTGGTCAATCCATCCCCGACCGGCTACCAGACGTTTAACTCCGAAGTGCGCATAACCGAGACCGTGCCATCCACCGCGATGGTCCGGCGCTTCTCCGCCTCGACCGTGCCGGGCAAGCCGGTGTTTCTCGCCGTGGTGCGGCAGGTCCCGGATGCGGCCGCATTGCGCGCGCTCGCGCTAAAGTACGCCGCGATCCCCGAGGCCGAGCCCGCGTGGACAGCCGCCGGCACCGAACTGCTCGTTCGCCCGGAACTCTCGGGCGGCTCCCTCGTCGTGAACATCACTCCGCAGATCGTGCTCCCGCCTTCCGCGCCGGGGCAGGCGCCGCGGCGCATCCCGATCGCCGCGTGTGCGGCCGGCGTGATGATCGCGCGCGGCGCGCCGGGCAACACCGGCATGCTGCCGAAAACCGATCCCGAGTTTTACCGCGTTTTCCTCGGAGCCGCGCAAGCGGTGGAGGACACGATCACTGCGGTCACCGTTTCCGGTCAGGTCCAGTACGTCGGCAGCCCGCCGCAATAGGGGCCATTAGACGCTCGCGAGCAGGGTCAGGATGGTCAGGGACTTCGCCGGGAAAGACATGTCCCCCGATACTCCAATCCGCGCCTTTTCTTTGCCGCATGCAAATCCCTCGCGCGCGGGCGGTTTCAGCCCGGCCAAGGGAACGGCGGGCTGCGGGTCGTCTCTGCAACTAACATGAAACCTCTCCTCTTCGTTTTGGTGTCCCTCGTCGTTGTTGACCGTTGCGCTTTTGCCGCGCCTGCGCCGCCCGTCCTCAAGACCGAAAACTTCGACCGCGATCCGGGCTGGGAGGAACACAACAACCGGATCGTGCCGGCGAAACCGTTGATCGTGAAACAGGACTTCGGCTACAGCGCCACGAACCACGCGGGCAAGGCCGCGGGCGAGGTGGGTGGCGCGATCCAGCGCTCGACGACGCCGGCTTCCTACGCGGCGAAAATCCCCGCGAAGACGCTCGACGATAAGCTGTCCGCGTCGGGTTCGTTTGCGATCACGGGGTCGCAGCCGGGGGCGGGAGTGTTCTTCGGCTTTTTCAATTCGCAGCAGCCGGGCGGGAGCGGACGGCCGATCGGCTCGCTCGGCCTGGACTTCGATTTCGAGGGAAAGGGCGGGCGGCTCGCGGTGCGGCTGATCACCGGTGGCAACAAATCGTGCGGCACCTTCATCACGCCGTACCTCCCCGGAAAGTTCCGGCCCACGCCGCTCAAGAACGACGGCACGCGGTATCACTGGACGCTCGATTACGACCCGCAGGGCGCCGGCGGCAATGGACAATTCACCTTCACCATGCGCAGCGAGAGCCACACGCGGGAGGATTACGGCGCGCTTCCGGCAGCCTCGGAAAAGGAAGCGCAGATCCGCTTTCCGAACACGACCACCTTCACCGTGAATCTCACGCCGGGACACAAGAAGGAGAACGCGACGTTCGACCGCTTCGGGATGCTGAACATGATGAAGTCGGGCGGCACGGCGAAGATGTTTTTCGACGACGTGCGGTTCAACGGAGAGGCGCAGGAATTTGCCCGCGATCCGGGCTGGAGCGCCGCCGGCAATCGCGCCAGCTACGAAGATCGCGAAGTGGTGGGCGCGCATGACTTCGGCTACAGCGCGAAGACCAGCCATGCGGGCGGCGCGCCCGGCGAGGTGGGCGGCGGGCTGTGGCGCAGCGGCGACTTCGGCTACTATGCGGATCGCGTGGGGACGCTGGATCTGGAGCAGCGACTGGAAGCTCGCGGCAAGGTGAAGCTGGTGACGGCGGGTCCCGATTCGGACATGCACATCGGGTGGTTTAGCAGCGCGAGCAAAGACAAGTCGCCGCAGGAAACGGGGAGTTTCGTGGGCATCCATGTGGGCGGGCCGACGCGCGTCGGGCATTACTTCATCCCTGTCTTCACCACGGCGAAGGCGACGAAGGGGAAGGTGGAGACGGGGCCGGTGCTGACTCCCGGCAAAATCTTCGACTGGTCGCTGCTCTACGATCCCGCGGCGAATGGCGGCGACGGCGAGATGCGCGTGACGCTCGGCAGCGAGTCCGCGACGCTCCCGCTGAAGCCGGGTCAAAAAAAGCAGGGGGCGAGTCTCGATCGGTTCGGCCTGTTCACCTCGCAGGCCGGTGGGCAGATGGTGAAGATTTTCCTCGATGACCTCACTTACACCTCCGCTGGCCGCGCGGCGGCGGGCGCGGACGTGGGCGCGCAGACCCGCGTCCTCGCGGGGCACGCGGGCTCAGTGCTCGGGCTCGCCTTTTCGCCCGATGGGCGGGTGCTGGCGAGCAGCAGTCGGGATAAGACGATCAAGCTCTGGAACGCGCGCACGGGCGCGCTCCAGCGCACGCTGACGGATCACACGGGGGACGTTTTTTCCGTCGATTTCTCCGCAGGAGGAGAGCTGCTGGCCAGTGGCGGTACGGATAAAACGATCCGCATCTGGGACGCGCAAACCTGTCAGGTGAAGGCCGTGCTGGAGGGGCACACCGACATCGTGCGCGCGGCGGTCTTCTCGCCCGATGCAAAGACGCTCGCGAGTGTGAGCGTGGACATGACCGTGCGGCTCTGGGATGTGGCGACGGGGCGGCTCACGAAGACGCTGACCGGCCACACTGCGCGGGTGAAAAGCCTCGCGTGGTCGCCGGATGGGAAGACCGTGGCCACCGTGAGCACCGACAAAACGCTCCGGCTGTGGAATGCGCAGACCGGCGAGCCAAAAGCCGTGCTCGAAGGCCACACCGGAGACATCGAAACCGTGGCCTGGTCTCCCGACGGCAAGACTCTCGCGACGAGCAGCAATGACACCACGATCCGGCTCTGGGACGCGGCGACAGGCAAGACGACGCGGACGCTCGCCGGTCACTCCGCCGAGGTGGACGGGGTTACGTTTTCACCCGACGGCAGAACGGTCGTGAGCGGGTCCAAGGATGCGACGATCAAATTTTGGAATCGGGAGACGGGCGCCTTGCTGCGCACCTTGACCGGGCACACCGGACGCGTGGAGTCGCTCGCCTTTTCCCCCGACGGCCGGACGCTCGCGACCGGCGGCGGTGGCGGCGACACGTCGATCCGGCTGTGGGACGTAGGCGCCGTCGGGAAGTAATCCTGAAAACGTTGCTGGAAGAGACGGCGGACGACGCGGTGAACGCAGAAGACTTTAGGATTACTGGGCGTTCACCTTGATGCGGAAGAAGTGAGGTTCCGCGCCATTGACCTGAGGTGGGTAGGGCACCGTGACGGCTTCGATCCCGCCGTCGTTGGCGATGGCGAAGGGAGTGGCTGTGCTCGCTTCCCAAGTGCTGAGGTCGGCGCTGAACTCGACGGTGTAGGTGAGTCCCTCGGCGAGGTAATTCATGCGCCGGCCAAACAAGGCCTGCCGTGCTCCGGCCGGTCCGATCGTGGTGGGATCCCCACGCTCCATGAGCACGCTCCCGGTGACGGCGATGGTTCCGGAGGCGGTGTTCGTGGGACTGGTGCCGAACGCCCACTCGAGAAGGTTCACGCGGCCATCGAAGTCGAAGTCGCCCGAGGGACCGGAGTTCGCGCCGGAGACACCGAGGCTCGCGGCCCACTCCTGAAACCTCGTGAGGCGTGTGATGGCGACGCTGTAGGTCCTTGTCGTGATTCCATCCTGGGCGGTGACGGCGACGGCAATGTTATTCACGCCGGGATTGAGCGGCATCGTGCCGCTCGCTGCGCCGGATGAAATGGCGCCGTCATTGACCGTGATCGTCGCGTGGCTTTCGAACGCGGTCGGTGTGATGGCGATGCCGGCGGTCGCATTCGCCACCGTGGCGGAGTAGCTCGTGGTGCCGCTGGCAAAGTCGGGTGAGAGCGCGCCGGCGCTGAGCGCGAGCGCGGCGAGATCGGCATTGTTGCTGATCGTGGTGAAGGTGAGATCGGCGCCGTCGGTGGTCCCGAAGGGACTCGTCGCGGTGGCGCGGAAGTGATACGTGGCGCCGGGCGTGAGGCCGGTCAGGGCGAGCGAGACGTCCTGCGGCAGGGTACCGTTGTTCGGGCTTAGGGTGATCGCGGAATTGGTGCCGTAACCCGCGTTCGGGCCGCGCTGGAATTGCGCGGTGGTGACGCTGCCGTTGGGATTGATCGTGGCGCGGATCGTGGCGGTGGTGACGCCGATATTGGTCGCGGCGAGCGTGGTCACCTCGGGCTGCGGCGCGTTGATGAAACGCTGCGCGATGTCGGAGGACTGCCAGTAGCTATCGCCCGGCTGGTAAGCGATAACGCTGACCAGGCCCGGGCCGGTGATGGTGAGTCGATCGCCCTGCCGCGTGGCGGGACCGGTGACGATGTAGCTCGCGGGCAGGCCGCTGCCCGTCGCGGTGGCGAGGGTGATGGAGTCGCCCACCGGCACCGTCGCCGGTGAGGTGAAGGCGATGGACTGTACGGGGCTGATCGCGGGGAGCACGAGATCGGGCACGAGTTGATTGCGCCAGGCGAGCGCGAGCTGTCCGCTGGTGGCGCTGCCGCAGGTCCAGAGCGTGCCGTCCGCAGCGAGGAAGAGTGCGTGCGTGTTGTTTTGCAACGGGGGCAGTCCGAGCCAGCCGGTGGAGGTGCCGACCTGGCCGGGCGTCGTGCGCGAGGTGAGGTTGCCGTTGCCGAGGTTGCCGAAGTTACTTCCCCATGCCCAGAGCGTGCCGTCGTCGCGGATGGCATACGAGGAAACGGACGCGGTGCTCACCGTGCGCCAATTGGTGGCCGCGCCGATCTGCACCGGGCTGTTGCGCTGCGTCGTGGTGCCATCGCCGAGCTGGCTGCTGGCGTTCGAGCCCCAGGCCCAGAGGGTGCCGTTGGTCTTCACCGCGACGATGTGCGAAGCGCCCGCGGCGATCGCGCGCCATTCGCCCGTCACGCCGAGCTGCGCGGGTGTAGTCCGATCCGTGGCGAGTCCATCGCCGAGCTGGCCGCTGCTGCCTTCACCCCAGAGCCAGAGCGAGCCGTCGGTCTTCATCGCCGCCGAGGTTCCATTGTAGAGAACCCAGATCGCGCTCCAGTCCGCCGCGGTGCCAACTCGCATGGGAACGAGATTTGCAAAGAGCGTGCCGTCGCCGAGCTGGCCGGAAGAGTTGCTGCCCCAGGCCCAGAGGGTGCCGTCTTCGCGGAGTCCGAGCGTGTGTGTGTTGCCGGTGGCGACGCTGCGCCAGTTGCTCGCGCTGCCGATCTGGGTGAGCGCGGAGCGCGCGCTGATCGTGCCGTCGCCGAGCTGACCGCTGCCATTCGTGCCGCAGGCCCAGAGCGTGCCATCGGCGCGGATGAGCAGCGTCTGCGCGCCGCCCGCCGTGACGTTTTTCCACGAGAATCCCGCGCCCATCGG
Source organism: Chthoniobacteraceae bacterium (assembly GCA_031411395.1). Taxonomy (GTDB): domain Bacteria; phylum Verrucomicrobiota; class Verrucomicrobiia; order Chthoniobacterales; family Chthoniobacteraceae; genus Chthoniobacter. The sequence continues at coordinate 19,301 of JANOAZ010000117.1, read as the reverse complement.
CACGGGGAGCGGATGCATCGAGCTGTCGGTCGCGCCGAGGCCGAGCTGGCCGCTGGCATTGGAGCCGAAGGCCCAGGCGCTGCCGTCGGCCTTGATCAGCGCGGTATGCGAGCCGCCACCCGCGGCGGTCTGCAACGGGCCGAATTGCGCCGAGGCCGGCAGGGCGGTGCGCGGGAAGTAGCCGAGCTGGCCGTTGACGTTCCCACCCCACGACCAGAGCGTGCCATCGGGCTTCGCGGCGACGGTGAAAGTCGTGCCCGCCGCGATCGCCTGCCAGTTGGGTTCCGCATTCACTTGCGCCAGCGACTGAGGCCGCACGGCGATATCGGCGGTGCCTTGTCCGAGCTGGCCGTTCGAGTTCAAGCCGCACGTCCAGAGCGTGCCGTCGGCCTGCCGGGCCGCGAGGTGGCTCGCGCCCGCGACGATGCCTTGCCACGCGGTCGAGAGACCGACTTGCACGGGAGCGAAACGCGTGACGAGCGCGCCGTTGCCGAGCTGGCCGCTCGAGTTCAGGCCCCATGTCCAGAGCGTGCCGTCGGTGCGCAGGGCCGCGGAAAAGGAAGTGCCCTCCGTCACGCGGCTCCAGTTAGTCGCGGTGCCGATCTGCACCGGCGCGCTGCGTTGCGTCGTCGTGGCGTCGCCGAGCTGGCCGGAGGAGTTGATGCCCCAGGCCCAGAGGGTGCCATCGGTGGTGAGCGCGAGCGTGGAATCGCCGCCCGGCGCCAGCGCTCCGACGGCGGTCTGCCAGTTCGTGGCGGTGCCTACCTGCGTGGGAGCGGTGAAGGTCGAGGGCAGGGTGCTGCCCTGACCGACCTGGCCCGATGAATTCAAGCCCCAGGCCCACAGGGTGCCGCCGGCCTTCACGGCGACGGTGTGCGAGGCGCCGGCGCCCGCGTTCGCCCAATCCGTCGCGGCGCCGATCTGCGCGGGGCTGGTGCGCTGGGTGATCGTGCCGTCGCCGAGCTGGCCGCTGCTGTTCAGGCCCCACGCCCAGAGGGTGCCATCGGTGCGCGTCGCCACGACATGCGAAGTGCCCGCGCTCACTGTGCGCCAGGTGGTGGCCGTGCCGACCTGCACGGGCGTGCGGCGCGTGGTGGTCGTGGCGTCGCCGAGCTGGCCGTTGGGATTGATGCCCCACGCCCAAAGCGTGCCGTCCGCGCGGACGCCGAGGGCGAAGTCGTTGGCCTTGCTCGCGGTTACGGCGGTGAAGGCGGAATTCGCTGCGGCGACCGCGAAGGTGCGGACGACCGGCGGCGCCGCGGCGATCGTGCCGCCGTTGCCGGGTTGCGTGGCTTTCACCGTGACGAGGCCAGGCGTGCCGGTGAGCGTGACGGTGCTGCCGCTCACGGTCGCGACGGTGGGGCCGGCGACGATCTCGTAGCTCACGGGCAAGCCGCTCGTGGCAGTCGCGCCGGGATCGAACGCGGGGTCGCCCGGGACCTTGTTCGCGATCGGTGGGAAAGTGATGAGCTGATCGACGCGGGTGAGCGTGAGGTCATTTCCATCGCCGCCCTGGTAGCTCACCTGGAAAAGATACGGCGTGGCTCCGAACAACAGCGTGACTCCGCCGCCCTCGGGCAGGCCAGAGAAGGCGCCGGCGATCGGCAGCAGGCCCGTGTTGTCCACGAGCGTGAGCACGGTGCCGGGCAGCGGCGCGAAGCCGAGGCTGAGCACGGGCGTGAGGCCCGTGGCGGTGAAGCCGTCCGCGGTCACCGGCACTTCGCCCGCGGTATTGAAAGTCGCGTCCGGCGTGGTCGAGAAGGTGCGCTCCACTCCGTAGAAAACGCCGAGCGCGCAGCTCACGACGGCGCGCACGCGATAAGTCAGGAAGGGCTGGAAACCCGCGAGCGGCGCCGTGATTGCCACCGGCGTATTGCCGCTGCTGAAAGCCTGCGGCGCAGTGCTGCTGCCGAACGCGGAAGTGAGCCCGTACTCGAGCCACGCACTGCCGCTGAACGCGCCGGGCGTGACAGAGCCGTTGAGGGTCGCGGTCGTCGCGAGGATGTTCGTCGCCGGGAAGGTGATGGGCACCGAGGGCGGGCGGAAGCGATAGGCGCCCATGCTCGTCGCGCCGTAGAGCAGGCCGTCGCTGGCGAGCGCGAGGCCGTGATCCGGCCGGATGCCCTCGTCGCGGCCGGAGAAGGAATACAGCGAGGTCACTACGCCATCCGAGGACACGCGGAAGAGCGTGCCCTGGCTGTAGATCCCGCCGAGTGTGGTCGTCCCGTAGAGATGGCCGTCGGCGCCTTTGACCAAGCCCGAGTTCGGCGTCTGCCCGCGCAGTTCACCCGCAATATTTCCCGAAAAACTCGCGAGACTCGTGAGCACTCCAGCGGGCGTCATCTTGAAGACGGTGCCCAGATTTCGCACGCCACCCGCGGTGGTGGTCCCGTAGATATTTCCATCCGCCGCCTGCACCAGCGCGCCTTGCGGATTCGCGCCGGGATTCGCGTCGCCCCCGGTGAAACTCACCAGCGAAGTGAGCGTGCCGCCGGGAGTGACGCGATAGACCGTGCCGCTGCTGCTCGCGCCGCCGAAGGTGGCGGTGCCGTAGTAGTTGCCATCGGTGGCGAGTGTCAGCGGAGATTGCGGACTCGATCCGGTGGCGGTCGTCATGTCCACGCGCACGGCGTGCGTGCCGCCGGGAGTGACGCTGAAAATCGTGCCGTTACCGTTCACGCCGCCGGTGCTCGTCGTGCCCCAGTAGTTCCCATCCGCGCCGGGGACGAGGCCCGCCTGCGGCGAAGAGCCGGGGTTCGTGCCCGTCGTGCCGGTGAAGCCAATCAGCGCCGTGAACGCGCCCGCCGGTGTGATTTTGAAGACGCTGCCGCTATTGCCCGTGCCGATGCCGCCCGACTGGCTCGTCGCCCACAGGCTGCCATCCGCCGCTTGCATGAAGCCGCCCCGCGACGTCCAGGCCGTGGTCCCGGAGGTGGGTGTGAGGGGCGCGAGGACTTCGAGGGCGCCGCCGGGCGGGCCGGCGACGATCGTGCCGACGCCGAGCGCGCCGCCGCCGCCGGTGGTGGTGCCGTAGAGTTTTCCGTCGCCCGCCTGGAACTGCCGCGCGAGCGTCGGCGCGGCGGTGAAGTTCAACAAGGTGGTGAGCGAACCATCGGCTGCCATCCGGAAGACGGTGCCGTTGTTGTTTGCGCCGCCGGAGTTGGTCGTGCCGTAGAAATTGCCGTCGGGGTGCGCGACGAGGCTGCCTTGCGGCGACTGGCCGAGCGCCGCGCCGGTGGTGCCGGTGAAATTCACCAGCGTGGTGAGCACGCCGGCGGTGGTGACTTTGAAGACCGTGCCGAGGCCCGTGCCGCCGGTGCCGCCCGTCTGCGTGCAGCCGTACAGCGCGCCGTCCGCGCCGAAGACGAGCTTACCTTTCGGACCCGTGCCGAGGGCTGCGCCGGAGGTGCCGGTGAAATTGACGAGCGTGGTGAGAACGCCCGCGGGCGTGACCTTGAAGACCGTGCCGAAATTGCCCGTGCCGCCCGTGCTCGTGGTGCCGTAGAAATTTCCGTCGCCACCCTCGACCAGTCCGCTGAGCGGCGTGGACCCGAGGTTCAAGCCGGTGGTGCCGGTGAAATTGACGAGCGTGGTGAGCACCCCGGCGGGCGTCATCTTGAAGACCGTGCCGAAGCCGCCGCCGCTGCCGCCCGTCGCGGCGGTGCCGTAGAAATTCCCGTCACTCGCGAGCACCAGAGTGCCGCGCGGCGACGAGCCGAGATTCGCGCCGCTGGTGCCGGTGAAATTGACCAGCGTCGTGAACAACCCGGACGTGGTGACTTTAAAAATGACCCCGGAGAAGCTCGTGCCGCCGCCCTGCGTGACGCCATATAACGCGCCGTCGGCACCGGGCGTGAGACCCGCGATGGGATTGGTGCCGAGCGTCGGGCCGGTCGTGCCGGTGAAGCTCACAAGCGTCGCGAGCATGCCGTCAGCCGCGAGCTTGAAGACCGTGCCGAAACCGCTCGCGCCGCCGGTGTTGGTCGTGCCGTAGAAGTTGCCATCGGCGGCTTGCACCACGGTGTCCTGCGGACTGGAGCCGCCCGCGCCGGAGTTCGCATTCCCGTAAAAATCCGCCAGCGCCGTGCCGATGCCGCTGGTGGTCACGCGATAGACGGTGCCGAGATTGGCCGTGCCGCCGCTATTGGTCGTGCCGTAGAGCGCGCCGTCCGCGCCGAGCCGCAGTCCGCCGAGCGGCGCGACGCCGGTGTCGGAGTAAAGGAACGTCGGCTCGATCATCGCGCCCGTGGCCGCGGGCAGCAGCGCGACCACGCGGTCATCGCCGTAGTTCGTGCCCGAGGTGTTCGTGGCCACCAGCCGCACGTGATACGTCCCGCCAGGAGTGAGGCCCTGCGCCGCGCCGCGCGCCGTGATATTCGCCAAGCCGCTGCCCGCGCTCACCACCGGCGTCGCGCTGCCGTAGCTCGTGTCGAGGCCGTACTCGAAATAGTAATCCGTCGCGCTCCCGCCGGGATTCACGATGCCGTCGAGGCTGAAGCCCGTCTGCCCGATGCCCGCAAACGAGCCCGTCCGCACCACGGTCGGGAACGGCGTCGTGAAGGTGAAGTCCGATCCATTGACCGTGCCCACCGCCGTCTGCACCACGAGCCGGAAGTGATAGGTCGTGCCGGTGAGAAGCCCGGTGATCGCCTGACTGACCGGCGCATCGTTCGTCGAGGCCGCGAGATTTTGCGCCGCGGTCGTATTCCCGTAGGCCTCGGTGAGCCCCCACTCGAAGCGCGCCGTGCCCGTCTGCCCGTTGCTGTTGGCGAGCCCATTGAGCGTGGCGCCGCTCTGCGTGATGGCCGTGGCATCGAGCGTCGTCGCCAGCGGCGCGGTAGTTGCCCCGAAGATCTGATCGATGCCGTAGGTCGTGCCCATCGCGTTCTGCGCCACGCAGCGGAAATGATAGCCCGGCAGCAGCAACCCGGAGAGCGCGGCACTCACCGGGACACTCGCCGTCCCGCTGCCGATCGCCTGCGGGGCCGTCGCCGTGCCGTAGGTCGCGGTGCCGCCGTATTCGAACCACGCATTCGTCGCGACGCCATTGGGCAGCACGTGGCCGTTGAGTGTCGCGCTGGTGGAAAGAATGTTGCTCGCGAGATCGGTGAAGGCCTCGGGCAGCGAGAGGCTGTTGATGGTGGCCGTGTGCGTGCTCGTCCCGAGATTTCCTCCCGCGGCATTGAAGAGCGAGAGCACGATGGTCTCGGCGGGCTCGGGGAGAATGTCCGGGTGGATCGTGATCGGGATGTTCAGCGAGGTCGTCCCTGGCGGGAAATTCAGCGTGCCCTCGGCGAGCGTGAAGTCGTAGCCGTTGCCCGTCGCCGTACCGCTGGCCACACGATAGCGCACGCTGATGTCGCCCGCGGGCGAGCCGGTCACCGCCACCGGGACATTGAGCGTTCCGGCATTCTCGGGCGCGCTGCTCGTGCCGCCGGCAAAGCCCACGGTGCCGCTGGCGAAGGCATCGTTATCCCCCATGAACATCGTGGCGCTCCCGATGCGCACGCCGTAGGTGCCGGGCGCGGGCGTCGCCGTGAACACGAGGCTCTCGACGCCTTCGGGGGTCGTGTCGTTCACCGGGGTGATGTCGATGTAAGCGCCGGTGGCGTTGGCGGGAATGGTGACGCTGCCCGTGGTGCCGGTGTAATCCACACCCTCCGTGGCCGTGCCGCCCATCGTGTAATTCACGACCAGACTGGCTGCGGTCGCCACCTTCCGCACGACGCTAAAACGCAGCGTGCCGGCCGTGCTCGTCTCGGACCCGTGCGTGGTCAGCGCCGAGCCCGTGTCCGCGACCGAGACGTCCACGGTCGGTTGATCGCCATCGAGGATGTAACCCGTGGCGCTGGGTTCCTGATTGAGCAGCAGCGTGTAGCCCGTGCCGGGCAGGATGGTAAGCGTCACCGTTTCCGCATCCTCGATCGCGGTATCGGCGAGCGCGTTGATGGAGATGAACTGGCTCGTGTCGCCGGTGGCGAAGGCCACGCTCGTGCCCACGGAGACGAAATCCACCCCGCTCGTGGCCGTGCCGCTGATGGCGTAGTTCACCGTGATCGCGGTGCCGCTCACCGGACGGATGATCTGAAAGGAGATCGCCGTCATGCCCCCGCTCGCGGGCTCCGTCGCGGCGCTGGCCGTAAGCTTCACGTACACTTGCGAGGCGTCGTTGTCGGTGATGTTCACCGTGGCGATGCCCCTGCCGGAGATCACGTAAGTCGTGGTGCTGCGGAGCTGGAGGATCACGTCCTGCGTGCCCTCATCGAGCGCATCGTCGAGGGGAAATATTTCCACCGTGGTGGAGGGGGCGCCGGCGGGGATGACCGCGCGCCCGTCGAGCCGTCGGTAGTCCGCGCCATGCACCGCGCGGCCGGCGAGCGAATAATCGACCGTGAGCGGCAGCGCCATGTCGCCGCCCACGCGCGAGATCGTAAAGATGCCGGGATCGACCCCGGATTCACCCGCCGTGGCATCGGTGGCGGTGATCGTGACGGTCGGCACATCGTCATCGTGCAAAAGCACCGTCTGGCTGTTCGCGAGCGTGTCGCGCGCGTAGGCGGCATTGGTCGTGATGGTCACGATCGCGGTCTCCGTGCCTTCCTGCGCCGCGTCATTCACCGGCGTGAGGGTGAAGGGAATGCTCGCGCTGCCCGCGGGGATCACGACCGGCGTGGTGATCGCGTAATCGTTCACGTTCGTCGCGGTGCCGGTGAGCGTGAGATTCACCGTGAGGCTCGCGCCGGTCGCCCCATTGCGCTCGAGCAGGAGCGTCGCGGGATCGGAGCTGGCTTCGGTCGCGACGTTGTCGAGCGCGGTGAGACGCACCACGGGCAGCGTTCCGTTTTCATCATCCGTGATCGGCACGGTCGCGAGCGCCGCGCCTGAGAGGACGTAGCCGGCCGAGGTGTTAGCAAAGTTCAGCACGGCGTACTCGGTCCCTTCCGCGGAGCTGTCGTTGATCGGCGTCACGGTGATGTCCAGCCCGCTCACCCCGGCGGGGATCGTGTAGATCGAAGTGCCGTTGCCGCCTTCCGTGGTGGCCGCAGTGGGCGCGGGGTTCAGCGAGTAGTCGGTGTTGCGCGTGGCGGTGCCCGTCGATGCATTGAAAATCTGCACCTCGAGCGCGGCCGTGGTGTCGCCGCTGCGCTCGATGTGAATGGTGCCGGGGTCGGGCGCGGCGCCTTCCGTCGCCGCGGCATCGGGCATCGTGATCGTGAGCGTGGGAAGCTGCGCGCTGGTGAAATTTTTTCCCGTCGCATTCGGCCCCACGGCCACGGGATTCACAAATCCCGATGCGGTGAAGACGGCGGGATACAGGTTCGGCGTGATCGTGAAGCTGCCGGCGGAGAGACCCGTGAGGGTGTAGTTGCCGTCGCTGTCGGTCCATGTGCCGCGGAAGGTCGCGCTGTTGGTGTGTGACGTTTGATTCTGCGGCGCGTAATTCGCCACATACACGCCTTCGAGCGGTTGCCCGCCGGTGCCGGTGATATTGCCGCTCACGGTGAAGGTGGTGGTAGGCGTGCCGACGGTGATGAGGATCGCGCGCGTGGTGCGCTGGCCCTTCATGTCGCTGGCGGTGCAGAGCACCTGGTAATGGCCCGTGGTGCTCCACGACTTGTTTTGCGTGGGACTGTTGTCGGTCGAGTAGGTGCCGTCGCCGAAGACCCATGCGTACGCGATCGGATCGCCATTCGGATCGCTCGCCGTGGCGGTCAGCGCCACCACGGCGCTCGTGCCGGGGCTGGTGTTGTCGGCGCCGATGGTGAGGGTGGGCGCGAGATTGCCCGCCACCGCACCGATGCTCACGTACACATCCATCGACGGCGGCGTCGTTCCCGGGATCTTCGCCACGGGGGTGATGTGAATGTTCGCATCGTCATCGCTGAACGTGCGCCCCACCCACAGCGCGGAATCATTGCGGGTATCCGTGATCCCATTTCCAAACGACCCAGGCGTCATGTCGAGGAGCTGCGCGCCGCGGTTGCTGCCATTGTAGGGACTGCCGCCGCTGCCGCCGATGCCACCCTGACCCCAGCCGTCCCACGTCATCATCAGGCCATTCATGAAGCCGGTATTCGCGGTGATGAGCTGGCGAAACTCCGCCCAATACTCGCGCTCGGCGTCCTTCTGTACGCGCAGCGCATAGCGGTAGCCTGGGTCCGCCGAGGCGTAGTCGAACCGATGAATGCGGTAGAGACCGCTGCGGTTCACCCGCCAGTGCGTTTCATCGGGGAGCCAGCTCAGGATGTTCTTAAAGTGCGCGGTGAACTGCCCGTTGCTGCCGCTGCCGCCCATCACGTCGAAGATGTTTCCGTATTCGAGATTGTTCCCCGGCCCGATCTGGCTCGGGGGGGTGCTGCGCCAAAAGTTGGAGTGCCACACGCCGAGGTTGTGCCCGAGTTCGTGGATGAAGGTGCCGACGCTGTTGGTCTTCAGCCGCATCCCGCGTCCGCCCACGGAGGCCGAGCCGCCGTAGGCGCCGACGCTGCCATTCCAGCGCGCGCAATCGAGATCGTACGAGAGGTAGTCGAACCCCATGGTGCGCGCGATCTGCCGCGCGTGGTTGTAGATCAGGCTATCGGCCCCGCCGACATCCGTATCCCGTTGCACGTACCAGCTCTCCGGATACGGCAGCACGATCAGCGGCGGCACCGCGTAGGTGAAGTAGCAGCGCCCGTAGCTCGTCTGGGAAATGTAGTCGGCCATCTGCCGCAGCGAGTCGTGGCACTCCGCCTCCGACTGCGGATCGATGCGGTGATCGGGGAAAGTCGCGCGGATGTACAGGAACTTGCGAAGCCCCGTGGTAAAGCTCCCCGGCACCGTGCCCACCGGCACCGTGCCCGGACCCGTGCCCGCGCCCGCATTCAGTTCCGCGCCCATCGAAGCCCAGTGCGCGCGCTCTTCCTCCGCCGAGATCCGCTCCGCGACCTGCTCGATGTGACCGCCGCTGCACACATAGACAAGCCGCTCGGAAGTCTCGACGGCCAGCGTCTCGGGCGTCACCGCCGGCAGCGTGCCATCCGCCTTCGGCGCGAGCGGCGTCTCGATGCCGGAGACCGGGCACGCCGTCGCCACCTCACGCCCCTCGGCCACGGGGCGCTCGCCCACTTCGAGCTGGCGCACCGGCGAATCCGCCACCGCCATCTCGCGCCCGACCGCGACGCCATTCACCGAAGTCGCGTTCAGCGTCCGCTGATCCGCGCGCCGGCCATAGACGAAGGCCTTCCAGCGGCGTCCGTCCGGCGTCGTCACCGTGCGCGTGTAAGGCTCGACCGGCACCGGGGCGTCGGGGTCGGGCACATTCCCATAAACCTCGAGCGCCCCTCGCACCCGGACGCGGTCCTCGATCAGGGACACGATCGACTGCGGAAGATCCTGGCGGATCACCATGGGCACGGCATTGGCGATCGCCCGCTCGGGGTCGCGACGGATCAGCGCCGCGAGCGCCTGCGTGTGCCCTGCCGCGAGCGCCTTTCCCTGCGCCTCCATCGCCCCGCGATCGGCCGGAGTCGCCGCGAGGAAAGTCGCCGCCCAGCCGCGAAACGCCTTCGTAGCCGGCGGCGCGTCTGCGGCCATCCCCGGCGAGACGCCAGCCGCGGGAGCGCTGGATGCCACGACCGCTGGCGGTGCCGGGGGCGCATCCGCGACCTTTGCCGCCGCGGGCGCGGGTGCCTCGTCGCGTCGGTCCTCGCCCCGCTGGCCCGATAGGATCCACGACAAAGCGACCGCGGCAACGAGGGCGGCAGGAAGGAGAAACAGCCTCTTTTTCATAATCTGGTGGGGAACCCGGGACCGACCTCCGGGCCCGGGAACATGGCTGATCCCACAACTACCGCCCCGGGAAAAGGAGAAACTCGCAACGATCCGAAGACCGGGTCAGCCCGATTCGGGCGCGCCTCTAATCGCCGAAGCTGATCCCGACCGCGCGGCAGGTCTGCACCATCTGGCAATCAGGCGAGACGAGCTTGATCCGATGCACCGCGTCCGCGATGGGCACGCTGAGGATCTGGTAGTTTTGGTAGCTGACCATGTGGCCAAATTTTCCCTCGCCGATCAGCTCGACGGCAGCCACGCCAAAGCGCGTGCCGAGGATGCGATCGAGCGTGGTCGGTGGGCCGCCGCGCTGGAGATGGCCGAGCACGCAGGTGCGGGTTTCCTTGCCGGTGCGGCGGGCGACTTCGACGGCGACGGCTTCACCGATGCCGCCGAGTTTGTTTTCGCCGGAGCCCGTGGCGCGCACGCGTTCGTGGCCGTTCTTTTCCCGCGCGCCCTCCGCGACCACGATGAGGGTGCTGAGACAGCCGGCGGCATCGCGCCGCCGCACGGCTTCGGCGACTTTTTCGTGCTCGAAAGGGATCTCGGGAAGGAGGATCACGTCGCCGCCGCCGGCGAGTCCGCCGTAGAGGGCGATCCAGCCGGCATGGCGGCCCATCACTTCGATCACCATCACGCGCTTGTGGCTGGTGGCGGTGGTGTGCAGGCGATCGAGCGCATCGGCGACGCAGGCGACCGCGCTGTCGAATCCGAAGGTCATCGCCGTGGCTTCGAGGTCGTTGTCGATTGTCTTCGGGACGCCGATGATCGGGAAGCCGGCTTCCTGGAGCTGCAGCCCGGTGGTCAGCGAGCCGTCGCCGCCGATCACGATGAGCCCCTCGATGTGCAGCTCGGCGAGGGTGGCGCGCGCTTTTTCCAACACCGCGGGCGGGACGTGCGTGCGCGAGGTGCCGTCGCCGACCTTGGCAATGAAATGGCCCTTGCTCGTCGTGCCGAGGATGGTGCCGCCGAGGTGCATGATGCCCGAGGTGCGTTTGAAATCGAGCACCTCCCACGCGACGGGCGGGAGCATTCCCTCGAAGCCATCGTGGAAGCCGATCACCTCCCAGTCACGGTTCGTCGCGGCGCGGACCACGCCGCGCAGCACCGCATTCAGCCCGGGGCAATCGCCGCCGCTGGTCAGGACTCCGATGCGTTTCTTCATGGCCGTGCCTTCCAGTCTTTCATGGGACGTCCGGCGGCGCTCCACTGCTGATGGAAGCGCCAGCCTTCCTGGAGCCGCCCGGCGGCTTCGCGGAAACGATCATCGGAGCCGAGGACGACCACGTTCAGCCTGCGTGGAGTGATGTAATGCGTCTCGCCTTTCTGCACGCTCTCCGGGGGCTTGGCGGCGGAAACGATGATGCACTGGCCGGCGCGCGAAGTGGTGCCGGTCTTGACGCCGTCGATGTCGTAAGTGCCGAGGAGTTCGTTGGTATTGCGCAGCATGTAGGCGGCCGGACCCGTGGCGCTGGTGTAGGTAATTTTGCGTTCCTTCTGGGAGCCGTAAAAGCGGAACGCAGAGTTCGCCTCGGCGTACGCCGTGAGCTTCGCGAGATCCTCGGCGGTGGAATACGGCAGCGAGCGTTCCAAGCCCTCGAGTCCGTGCGGATTGAGAAAGCGGGTGCGCAACATTCCACGCGCTTTGGCCAGCGCATTCATCTGCTGTACGAAGCGATCGACCGGCGGCAGGTCGCCGGGAAGCGCGCGCCCGACGTGGTCCGCGAGGGTGAGCGCGGCGGCGTTGTCGCTCTGCATCATCGCGGCGTAAAGCAGGTCGCGCAGCGAGCAGGTGTCGCCGGGCTGGAAGCCGACGCCTTGTGCCGCGCCGAGCTGTGTGATGGCGGATGGGACGGTTGCCGGCTGGCTCAGGTCCGCATTGGTCGTCGCGGCCCAGTCGAGCACCACCATCGCGGTCGCGACCTTGGTCAGGCTGCCGACCTGGAGTTTTTTCTGCGCGTTATATTGATCGAGGACGAAGCCGGTGTGGCTGTCGCTAATGACGTAAGCGGCGGAAGCCGCGTGGCCGCTCGGAGGCGGAAGAGTAAGCGCGAGCATCGTGGCCAGGGCGCTGGAGTAGAGAAGTCGGTGGATCAGCATGAACGGGCGCAGACTCTATCGGCGAAGCCAAAATTGGCAATGCGGAAGCCCGTCTGCGCGCGGCGCCGGGAGCGCCAATCTCCCCTGGGAGCGCCAATCTCCCGATTGGCTCGCCGATGCCAATCAGGAGATTGGCGCTCCCAGGTTTTCTACCCCGCCGGCGGCGGGTCCAGCTTGATCAACGGCGTCCGGATCACCTGGAGTTGCGCGGGTCGCGGCATGGAGGTGCGATGCTTTTTTCGCGTCTTCGATTCGCCCAGGGCCAGCGCCATAAACTCGGCCTGGCTGCTCCTCCGCTCGCTTTCCTTGAACACGGCCGGACGCGTGTAGGTCCCGTCGGGATTCAGCAGCGATGCCTTTGCCGTGTCGCTGAGTTGTGTGGCGAGGATCTGCTTTACCACCCGGTCGCGAAGCGCGGGGTCATCGATCGGAAAGACGATTTCGACGCGGCGGAAAAAATTCCTCGGCATCCAATCAGCGCTGCCCACAAACACTTTCGGCTCGCCTCCATTTTCAAAATAGAAAATCCGGCTGTGCTCCAGGAAGCGCCCGACGATCGAGCGGACGGTGATGTTCTCGCTCACCCCGGGGATCCCCGGCCGCAGGCAGCAGATGCCGCGGATGATCAGATCGATCTTCACCCCGGCTTGGGAAGCCCGGTAGAGCGCGACGATGATCTCGCGATCCACCAGCGCGTTCATCTTCGCGATGATGCGCGCGGGCTTTTTTGCAATGGCATTGTCCGTCTCACGCTTGATCAGCGCCATCATCGTCTCGTGCATCGTGAACGGGCTGATCAGGAATTTCCGCGCCGCCTGGAACTGGCAGATGCCGGTCAGGAGGTTGAAGAAATTCGTCGCGTCATCGGCGAAGTCGGTGCTCGCGGTGAGCAGGCTCAGGTCGGTGTAAACGCGCGCCGTGCTCGGGTTGTAGTTGCCCGTGCCGACGTGCATGTAGCAGCGCAGGCCGTCATCGTCGCGGCGCACCACGAGGGCGATCTTGCTGTGGACCTTGTGGTTCACGATCCCATAGACGACATGCACGCCCGCCTCCTCGAGGCGCCGCGCCCAGAGGATGTTGTTCGCCTCATCGAAGCGCGCCTTGAGCTCCGTGACCGCGGTCACCTGCTTGCCGTTTTTCACCGCGTTCATGAGCGCGCCGACGATGCGCGGATCGCCGCCGGTGCGGTAGAGCGTCTGCTTGATCGCGAGCACATGCGGATCGCGCGAGGCCTGCTCGAGAAAATCGACCACGCTGCCAAAACTCTCGTAGGGATGATGGATGAGCACGTCGCGCTGGCGGACGATCGAGAAAATGTCGCCCCCGTCACGGAGGGCGGCGACCACGGGCGCGACGAACGGCTTGTCGCGCAGTTCCGGCGAATGGTCACCTTCATAGACCGCCATGAGCCGCACAGGATTGAGCGGGCCATCGATGATGTAGAGATCGTCGGTGGTGAGATCGAGCGTCTCGAGCAGGAAGTGGTAAATCTCGGCCGGGCAATCGTGGTCCACCTCGAGGCGCACCGCCGCTCCCTTGCGGCGGTTGTGCAGCTCCTGTTCGACTGCGCTGAGCAGGTTCCCCACGTCTTCCTCGTCGATGTAGAGTTCACTGTTCCGCGTCACGCGAAAGTGCCAGAAGCCGAGGATCGTGGTGCCGGGAAAAAGGTCGGCGAGATAATGCCCGATCAAGCCCCCCATGAAGACATAGTCCTGATGGTCGTCGTCGTGCGGCAGCGCGACCAGCCGAGGGAGCACGCGCGGCACCTGGACGACCGCGAGCCGGCGCTGCACCTCGCCATTGCGCTCGATCTCGAGCTGCACGGCGATGTTCAGCGATTTGTTGAGCAGTTGGGGGAAGGGATGCGCCGGGTCGATGCCCAGCGGCGTCACCACCGGCCGCACCCGGCGGTGATAGTATTCCTCCAGAAAATCGCGGTCCGCGGTGTTGAGCTTTTCCCAAGTGAGAAAACGAATCCTGTTTTTGGCGAGCGCCGGCACCAGCTCATCCCGCCAGCAGCGATACTGCCGATCGAGCATCGTCCGCACGCGCTTGTTGATCGCGCGAAAGGTCTCCGTCGCGGTGCGTCCGTCCGCGCTCCGCTCCACCACGTCGCTTTCGATCTGCTGCTTGAGCCCCGCCACCCGCACCTCGAAAAACTCATCCAGGTTCGAGCTCGTGATCGTAAAAAACTTCACCCGCTCGAGCAACGGATTCGCCGGGCTCAGCGCCTCGTCGAGGACGCGCTGATTAAACTCCAGCCAGCTCAATTCCCGGCTGAGAAAATGGGACGCGGTAAAGGTTTTCATGCAGCCCGCCCAGGTTAGCGGGCAGAGGAAAACTTACGAGTGCCGAGTCGCAGGTCTTAGCGGGCGTCTAAAATGTCGGGATCGGGCAGTCTTACTCTTTGTCTTGCTCCTGCTCCTGCTCCTCCGAGTTTCATGGGAGCAAGAGCAAGAGCATGACAAAGAGTAAGAGGAGGGCGCCCTTCGGACTTTTTAGACGCGCTCGCAGCGGGAAGGATGCAGTCGAAATTGTATTCATGCGGCAACGGCCGGTCGGCTTTCGTCTGGATTGCAGTCGGGCAGCGGGCGGAAGGAGGCGAGCGCGGCCTCGGTCGTTGCAAGTAGCGCCACACACGTTTTTGGGCGTCTGAACTTCGCCCTTTGCAAGGGCCGGTCTGCGGCTATCTTCGGTCCCCTTTTCCAAAGAGCCATTTATGAACGTCGCCGTCGAAAAACTCCCCCACTGCCTCGCCACCCTCCGCGTCGAACTCGAGCCGGAACGCGTGTCGCAGAAATACAATTCGCTGGCCGCCGAGTACGCAAAGATGGCGAAGCTGCCGGGCTACCGGCAGGGCAAGGCGCCGAAGTCGGTGATCGAGAAGAAATTCAAGAAGGAGATCCGCGAGGAACTGGAGCGGCAGCTCCTCGGCGACGCGACGCGCGAGGCGATCCAGAAGGAAAATCTGCGGGTGCTCACGGTCGCGAATTTCGAAGACATCGAACTCGCGGACGACCAGTCGATGACGTTCACCGCGACGGTGGTGACACAGCCGGATTTTGACCTGCCGAGTTACAAGAATCTCGTGGTGCCGATGCGCGCCACCGAAGTGACCGACGCGGATATCGACGAGTCGCTGGAGAGCCTGCGCGACCAGGCCGCGGATTTCGTGGACGCAAAGGCGGAAACGGCGGGCATGGGGGATTTTATCGTCGTGGACTACAAGGGGACGATCGACGGCCAGCCGGTGCATGAGCTTTTCCCGAAGGCCGGCAAACCTCTCTCGGGCAACGAAGATTTCTGGATCAAGATGACGGACGAGGCGTTCTTCCCCGGCTTTTGCGCGGCGCTGGTCGGGGCGAAGGTGAATGAAACGCGGACGTTCGAGGTGGAAGTGCCGGCGGACTTTCCGGTCGAGGGTATGCCGGGAAAGAAGATCCAGTACGAAGTGACGCTCAAGGCGATCAAGGAGAAGGTGCTACCCGCGCTCGATGACGCCTTTGCCGACACGATCGCGAAGGGCAAGACTCTCAATGAAGTGCGCGAACTGGCCCGCGAGGAAATCACCAAACAGAAGGCCGCCAACGCGGAAACGGCGAAGCGCAACGAAATCATGCGCCAACTCCTTACCTCGGTGGAATGCGAACTGCCGCAGGATCTCGTCCGCCAGCAGACCCGCGCGATCCTCAACGACATCGTGCGCGAAAATCAAAGCCGGGGCGTGGCTGACGATGTCTTGAAGGAAAATGAGAAGGAACTGGTGGGGACAGCCGCGACCAACGCGCGCGACCGGATCAAGGGCACCTTCATTCTCCTCCGCATCGCCGAACTCGAGGGAATCCGAGTCCGCCGCGAAGAACTCATGGGGCGGATCGCGGTGCTTGCTGAACGTTACGAGATGGGTTTTGAGAAGATGCTCAAGGAACTGCAAAAACGGAACGCGATCGACCAGATCAACGAGGAGATCATCACGGCCAAGGTTCTTGATTTCCTCGCCTCGAACGCTAGCGTCACGACCGTCAATGTGGCCTGAGCCGATCCCCTTCCGCGCAACTTTCCCTATGATCATCCAGCCCGACCGCCGAATCGTCCCGCAGAGCAGTTATTACGTCCCCTACGTCGTCGAACAGACCGGGCGTGGCGAACGCAGTTACGACATCTATTCGCGACTGCTCAAGGACCGGATCATCTTCCTCGGCACTGCGATCGACGACATGGTGGCCAACTCCGTGATCGCGCAGTTGCTCTTCCTCCAGATGGAGGACGGCAAGAAGGACATCAGCATCTACGTCAACTCACCCGGCGGCTCGGTCACTGCGGGCCTGGCGATCTATGACACGATGCAATTCCTGACGTGCGACGTGAATACCTACTGCATCGGCATGGCAGCCTCGATGGGCGCGGTGCTGCTCGCGGCGGGGACGAAGGGCAAACGCTTCGCGCTTCCGAATTCCGATATCATGATCCACCAGGTGAGCGGCGGCGCTCAGGGCACCGCGAGCGACGTGGAGCGCACCGTGGAATACATGTACAAGCTCAAGAAGCGGCTCATTCACATCCTCGCCCTGCACACTGGCAAGCCGGATGAGGTGGTGAAGATGGACTCCGATCGCGACTACTACATGAGCGCGGAGGAAGCCAAGAGCTACGGGCTGGTGGATGAAGTGGTGAAGTCCCGCAAAGATCTGAAGATCGCCGAGGATGTCGTCGCCGCTGCGACCGAGAAGACCGACTCGTAAGAACTCCTGCGCGAGGAATTTCCGGGCGAAATTGCCGTGCCTTGCCTGCTTCGTGCTAACAAGTTTGTCTTTCAGATCATTCGCCTTTTGCCCCCGATCTAACTAAATTCCCGAATCATGGCCCGCGCCTCCAATCTCACCATGTGCAGCTTCTGCGGGAAATCCCACGCGGAAGTCCGAAAGCTCATCGCCGGTCCCGGCGTGTATATCTGCGATTCGTGCATCAACGTCTGCAAAGGCATCCTCGACAAAGAGCTGAATGAGGACGCCCGCCGGCAGAGCACCACCCTGCGCGTGCCAAAGCCGATCGAGATTCGCCGCCAGCTCGACCAATTCGTCATCGGCCAGGATCGGGCAAAGAAGACGCTGAGCGTCGCGGTGCATAATCACTACAAGCGCATCCTGCACAACCAGAGCGTGAGCACGGGCACTTCCGTGCCGATGGATCCCCTCGGCGACATCGAGATCGACAAAAGCAACGTGCTGCTCATCGGCCCCACCGGCTCCGGCAAGACGCTGCTCGCCCGCACACTGGCGCGGATCATCGATGTGCCCTTCACCATCGCCGATGCGACGACCCTCACCGAGGCCGGCTACGTCGGCGAGGACGTGGAAAATATCATCCTGCGCCTGCTCCAGGCGGCGGATTATGACGTGAAGCGCGCGGAGATCGGCATCGTTTACATCGACGAAATCGACAAGATCGGCCGCAAGACCGACAATGTCTCGATCACCCGCGACGTCAGCGGCGAAGGTGTGCAACAGGCGTTGCTCAAGATTCTCGAAGGCACCACGTGCAACGTGCCCCCGCAGGGCGGGCGCAAGCATCCGCACCAGGAATACATTCAGGTCAGCACCGAGAAGATCCTGTTCATCTGCGGTGGCGCGTTCGTGGGGCTCGACAAGATGATCCAGAAGCGCATGGGCAAGAAGGTGCTCGGGTTTGGTGTCAATGCGGCTGAGGCGGTCCAGGCTGAGGTGCCTGCGAGCGATGCGATCCGCTTCACCGAGCCGGAAGACTTGCTGGCTTTCGGCATGATCCCGGAATTCGTCGGGCGGCTCCCGGTCATCACGGCCCTCGACCAGCTCACGGAAGACGAGCTGGTGATGATTCTCACCGACACGAAGAACGCGATGGTGAAACAATTCACCAAGCTCCTCGCAATGGAGGGCGTGGGCCTCACCGTCACCAAGGACGCCCTCCGCGCCCTCGCCGAGCAGGCCGTCACGAAGGGCACCGGCGCCCGCGCGCTGCGTTCGATGATCGAACGGATCATGCTCGACATCATGTATGACGTGCCGAGCCGCGATGACATCGCCGATGTGACGATCAATCGCGCCGTGGTCGAAGGAAAGAAGCCGCCGGTCATCCGCAAGAAGCAGGACAAGGAAGCGGCGTAAGTTCCCCTTAAGTCAGAGCCAGCACCAACGGCTTCGCCTTGGCAAAGGCGTCGTGCAACTCGACCACCTCCGGCAGACGCGCGCGCTGGAAAGTCTCCTCCAACTGCGACCGCGTGACCCCATCATGCCGGATGAGAAATGCGATGTCCTCCAGGTCCTGCGCATCGTCGCCGCGCATCATCTTCGTGAGGATCAGATCGAGCGTCGCCGGGCGAAACAACCGCAGGAAACGCAACGGCGGACGGGTGATCGGGACAATCTGCGCTTCCCAGTCGGATCGGAGAAATACCTGCACTTCATCAAATAGATGCGCGATGTAAAGACCCTGAGCGGATAGTTCGCGATTGGTCTTTTCCAACGCGTCCCAGAAGTTGTCATCTGCCTGTAGGGTCGGCCAGGTCGAGAGGCGCAGAATGCTGTCCAAATCCATCGTTCCCGCAGTCATTGGCGGTGGATCGGAGAAGCCGAGATTGATCGATGACCTTCCGTAGAGCACCAGCGAGACATCGTGATCGAGATGCCGATCCAGCGTCGTGACGATCAGTTCCGGATGCGTCATGCGGCGGGCACGGGGTCGGGACGAATCCACCACGTCAGCAATTCAGGGCCGCGCCTGGTGAAACCGGTCATCGCAATGAAGCGCGTGGGGTGAGGAAGCACGCCGCTTTTCGCCGGGAGCGTCGGAGGCAGCGCGGCGAGCAAAGCAGGCCAGAAGGGATTCCCCGGTTCGTAGCGCTGGCCCGACTCCGCGATGTGACGCACCACCACCTCACAACGTTCCATTCGGGTGAGCCGGACGATGGTCGGCAGATCCAGGCCATTCTTTCCGAGCATTGCCGCTCCCAGACGGATTGCCTGCGGCGAGTACGTTGCGCCGAGGCTCAGCAGGGCGATTGCCAATTCCTCGTCCGACAATGTATCGCGATCGACCGCGGCAGCCGACACGCCGGCGGGTGCCGTGTAATAGGTGCATCCACGCGCCACGGCCAGCGCTTCGAGATGCTCGCTTGTGGGCAACCCGAGTCGCCGAGCCTTCATCAGCAGCGGGGAAATGTGCGGCGTCGTGCCGAGCTTTTCTGCGAGAGTCACGGGCGGCATGTCACGGAGCTTAACCATGCCTCGGCCATGCGCCAAGGCCCGCGCTCACTTCTTCCCCGCAGCCTGCTGCGCGTCGTAGGCGGCACAGAAATCGGCGGCGGTTTTTGGAGTGCGGCGGCAACGACGCCGCTTTGGGAGGGCCCGGAG
>JANOAZ010000116.1:0-3968 GCA_031411395.1 Chthoniobacteraceae bacterium | reverse complement strand
GTTCTCGCGGTCGAAGACGTCGGATTTGAACATAGGTCGTGGATCGGTTTGGTGAAAGCGGTCGCGCGGGAGATGCCATGCTTTCCCGCACGCGGCAACTCCGCATCGCGGGCGCGGGCTTGACCCGACCCTGCCGCCCGCCCAAACACTCCCGCACCTGCTCGCCCGCCCTCTGTCCCGGCGACGCCTTCCCGACAGTGAAGCCCGCCCGCCCGGCCGGGCGGGCACCGTCGCCTCTACCCGATCCCCGGCACCGCCTCGCCCGTCAGCTCCTCGATCTCCTTCGCCAGCTCCGCCGCCTCCCTTTCCAGCACCGCCAGCTCCTTCTCCAGCGCCGCGACCTGCCTCCGCACCGTCTCGTCGAAAAACGCCGGGGTCCGGGTCGTCAGCCGGTGCAACTCGTAGTCGGGGCTCTCCTTGAGCGCATTTCCCGCCTCCAGCACGCGGATGATTTCCAGCTCGATGCTCTCCCACAGGCGCCGCAGTTGCGCGAGCTCGCGCTCCTCGCTGAAGTCGAGCGCCGCCCAGCCTTGCCGCAGGATGAAGTCGTGCGGGTCTTCCGCGATGCGGCGCAGCGTGGCCAGATCGCCGTGATCCTTCGCGTGGTTAATCGCGGCGGTCAGCTTGTGATAAGTCTCCTGCTTCTCCGGCTCGTGCGCGAAGCGGTCGGGGTGAAACAGCTTCACCAGCTTCCGCCAGAGCTGGCTCACCTCGGCGGCTTCCTCGGCGGAGAGTTCCTTTTTCTCCGCCAGCGCCGCGGCCGTCTCCGCATATTCCTGCTCGGTCTGCGCGCTCGCCTGCCGGTATTCCTGCGCGATCTTTCCGGCCTCTTCCTCGCCCTGCCGCACGAGCGATTCCAGATACTTCCGGCGATAGCCGATGACCAGCCGCAGCCGGTCGCGCCGCTGGAAATGCTCGCGCAGCCGCGCAAACAGTCGCGCCTTCATCGCCTCCACCTTCGCCTTCTCAATCGTGAAGCCCGCTTCCAGTTCCGCCAGCCGCGCCCGCGCCGCGTCCACGAGTGCTCTCGGTGAAATTGGCGTGCGTAAAGGCGACGGATTACTCACCGTCTCAGCCATGCCAATTGGAGCCTATCGAATCGCCGCCGTCGGGGCACAACTTGGGATCGGCGTGGCTGGAAGCGTGAATCTGACGGTCGATGCTGTGGGTAAGGCGAATAGCGCGAATGCGCCGTACTGCATCGCCAACGAGATGATTTGCGCGGAAATCGGACGTTTCCTCCGCCTGCCAGTTCCGCCGGGAGACATTGTGACGTCGGCGCATCACGCGCCGATGTATGCATCGCTGAATTTCAATCTTACCGGCGTGGCACTGCCCCCAGTGAATCCGGCGCTGTGTGTGCAACTCTTGCCGAGCCTCGCGACGGGACTGCTCCTCTTCGATATTCTAATCGCCAATTCCGACCGACATGCTGGGAATCTCTCGGTCGATACGCTCGCGACTCCTCCCCAGATGAACGTTTTCGATCATAGCCACGCCCTGCTGGGAAACGCAGCGGTGCTTGGAGAGCAGCGAGTCACGGCGCTCGCGGGGCATCTCGCCGTGACTGGCGGCCCCTACACCGGTGGAAATCGGCACTGCCTCCTTGATGCCGTGAATAACGATCAGCATTTCACAACGTGGATTGCGCGGATCGCTGCTCTGCCCGACTTTGTGATCGAGGAAATCTGCGCGGATGCGATGCCGTTCGGTATGTCGTTGTCTGAATCTCAGGCCGTGCAGACCTTCTTGAAAGAACGTCGCGACACATTCACGAATTTGATAGAGCAACACCGGGCGGAGTTCCACGCCATCAACCTTTGGAGCATCATATGACAACCCCGACCTACCTCCTTGCGAAGTTCATTCCCGATCTGAAGCGGATGGAACCGCGAAACATCGGTCTCGTTCTTTGGACTCCGGCCGGGGTGGCCGCGCATTTTCTTTTTGAGCGTCCTCATGGCTCGGGTGAAGTGGATGGCCGGGCCGTCCCAAACTGGCTGGGGAGTCTTACTGCCTACAAGCAATGGATCGCTTACTGGCGCGCGAGTGTTGCACAGCCGCAGTTTCAGCCGCCGACCGGAGGCCAGCCGGTCGAGATTTCGTCGCCCGATTTTGTGAAGGCGATTCAGGCCGCAAACAGAGGCCAATACGTGCTCGTGGAGGGAGGCGTATTGCTCGATGGCGTGCCGGCGAACGAGGTGGAAGACGCTTGCAAGTATCTGTTTGAAACGCTCGTAGGTGAGCGGCAGGTGGAGCCGCCGCGAGAGTTGACGCTGGACGAGCGTTGGGACGAAGTCTTGGGAAGGGCGCAGATCAAAGGTAATCCGCTGTATCGCCGGGACTATCCGGTTACCTCGGGGGAAGAGTCTTTTATCTTCAGTGACGCTCTCGCGAACGGTGTGCCGAAGAAGCTCTATGAACGGGTGCCTTTCGCCAACCGCCCGGCGACGTTTATGAAGAACGCGCACCATGCGGCGTGGCAATTTGAAAAGGTAATTCAAGCCGGGATCATCGGGAACGACGACACGGCAGCGATTATCTCAATGACAGAAGAGCAGGAGCAGGAGCATCGTGGGCGCATCGCGTCGCTTCGCTCCGTGACGCGCGTCGTCAATCTCCGGCGGGACGAGGACACGCTTCCCGAAGTTCAGCAGCTAGCGCTTTTCATTAGAGATGATGAGCGGGCTCATCCACCAATAAAGAAGATCGAGCTTTGGTGAGGGGGATGCTTTTCACCCTCGTGCCCAAGTTGAGGACTTGGCAAAGCCGTTTTTGCGCGGAGAAGCTGAGCTTCGTGATGAGGGGCGGGACGGCCTGGAGCCAGTGCGGCGGCGCGTGAACCCGAAATGCAACACTGCCGTAAACCACAGATGGCGCAGGTTCATCCATTGATTCGCGGTCAGTGGAAAAAGGGCCATGACTGATGACCAAAACTAAAGACCGAGCCGCAACCGGAGCGCATCGTCCACTTTCTGCATCTCGGCGGGCGTCAATGCGCCAAGCCGGCGCATCAGCTTCGCTCCGGAGATGGTCTGCACCTGTTGGAGGTGAAAGGCGCCGGGCTGGAGGAATGGCTTTGGAATCCCGAGTTCCCAGCGATGGCCGCGCAGCGCGGTGGTGTGCAAGAGCACGGTGAACAGGTCGAGCTGATCGTCCGCCGGTTCTCCGGTGAGCAGCAGCGCGGGACGAACCTTGGCGGCGATGCCAAAATCAATCTGCCAGATTTCTCCGCGTTCAGCGGGCACCGTCCCCGGCCTCCATCTGGTCGAGGAGTTGTGCGCCTTCCAGAGCCGCCGCATCGCAGAGTGAAACGCCTTCGTTCTCTTCGCTGATTTCGATGAGCTTCCGACGGACGGCCAGCAAGTCCGCGGGAGTCAGCTTCGGGAGTTCATCAATGATCTGCCTGACGCTCATGGGCCGGACGGTAGCACGCGCATCGCTTTCGTCACGACGGTTCTGCAACTCACGCGCGACGCGCAGAGGCTCCCGATGGGCTGGGCTTCGTGGTGAGGGTCGGGAACTGCCGGGAGCCAGTGCGGCGGCGCGTGGAACCCAGCCACGCGAGAGGGCGCGGCCCTTCGAGTCGGCGTTGCGGTGGATGACTGAACGGTTGCTGATGGCTCCCGGTTCGGGCATTTTCCGCCCATGAGCACGCTCGCCGGGATCCAGGCCGCCATCGCCCAACTGCCGCCCGCGCAGTGGATGGAAGTCCGCCGCTGGATGGATGCGCACGCGCCGCGCGCGGCAACGATCGTCTCCGTGCCACCGTCGGTACAGAAGGCGCCGGATTTTCTCGCCAGGCAGAAGGCGCTTTTCGGCGAGCAGGTTCTGCCGGATTCCCAGGCGGTGCTCGATGAATTGCGGGCGGAACGGGTCTGATGCGGTATTTCGACTCGGGTGTCCTGCTGAAGCTCTACCTGAGCGAACCCCACTCGGCGCAGGCCGTGATGGCGAAGGCCGCCGAG